>NZ_BMPE01000014.1 GCF_014647435.1 Deinococcus radiotolerans
ATGCGCCTCCCAGTCTGCTGCTCGATTTGCAATCAGACTGGCACCGGAAACAGGGGCAAGGTCAGGAGCAAACTCACTTGTGCGCACTTGGTTACCCTGGGTTATATTGAGGTTTAGTCTATGTCCCCTTGGGGGGAGTCTGGCTCAGTTTGTTTCGGAATGTTCGCATCAGGACGCGTCAGATGAGGTTGACGCGATAGGAGTCAGGGAGGCAAATCCCTTTTGTTCTCCCATTGGCGTCCCAGGCGAATGTCTGGGCCGTTTTCCTGTGCGTCTACTGTCGGTTTCTCGCTTTAATCTCAAGTCTAGGGTCGAGGTGGCTATGAATGACCTTCAACTGTTTCTCTCTGTTCTGACCGCGCTTGGCCTGATCAGTTCCGTCTGGATGCTCCGGTCCGCGGCCAGACGCCTGCATTACCGGGACCGCTCGGCGTACTGGGTGCGCGTGGCGCCCCTGCTGCTGTGCGGCGTGGTGGCGTTGGTGCTCTTGGCATTGGCTCTGAGTCATGCGGGGACGACGCTGCTGTGGTCAGGTGCGGCGCTGGCTGCCGTGACGGCGGCTGGGAGTTACTGGGTGGAGCTCAATCCGCAGCGGGTTCTGGCGCGCCGCTCGCGGTCGTGATCGGGGGCGTTCGTCTCCACGCGACTCATGCGGGAACGCTAGACTGAGTTGATGCTGGCGTTGCGACTGCTGATCATGCTGCTGGGCCTGCTGCTGGGCCTCGCTGCTGGCCGGGGACTGTCGTCCGTGCAGCCTGGTGAGCTGGGCACCGTGAACACCCTGAGCCTGATGCTCGCGGGGATGCTCACGGCCCTGCTGCTCGCGCCGCGCATCGAGAGCGTCGGCCAGCGGGCCGTGAATCGGTTTGCGCGGTGGTACGGGCACCTGTCTCCCCGCGCGGTGGCGGCCGCGACTTTCGGGCTGATTGTGGCCCTGCTGGTCAGCGTGCTGCTCAGCAGCCTGCTGCGCACCATTCCCTTCTACACGTGGGTGTGGAACCTGCTGGTGACCGCCGTGCTGGGAATCTTCTTCGTATCGTTCGCGCTGCGCAACGTGGAGAATTTTGGCCTGCTGGCCTTCCCGCAGGTGCGCCGCAAGCCCGGCAGCAAACTGCTGGACAGCAACGTCATCATTGACGGGCGGATTGTGGATCTGCTGCGCAGTGGCTTTTTGGAGGGAGAACTGGTGGTCCCGGCGTTCATTCTGCGGGAGTTGCAGACCCTGTCAGATCATCACGACGCGCAGAAACGCACGCGTGGGAAGCGCGGCCTGAACGTCCTGGAAGACCTGCGGACCCTGCGTCCGTTGCGGGTAGAGGACTGGGACGACCCGGCGCTGCCCACCACCGATGACAAGCTCATCCGGCTGGCCCGGGAGAGCGGCGCGCGCATCGTCACCAATGACAGCAACCTCGGCAAGATCGCCCGGCTGCACGGCGTGGAAATCCTGAGTATTCACGAGGCGGCCGTGGCACTCAAGCCTCAGGTGCAGGCGGGGGATCAGCTCATGGTGACGATCAGCAAGGGCGGTCAGCAGAAGAACCAGGGGGTCGGGTACCTTGAGGACGGCACCATGGTCGTCGTGGAGGACGCCATCAAATTCCGTGGGAAGCCCACCCGCGTGGTCGTGGTGAATAACGTGCAGACCAACGTGGGCCGCATGATCTTCGCGAAGCTTGAGAGCGAGGAAGGCGCGGCGTAGACGGTCAGACGGCGGGCGGCGCGCTGTTGGTTCCTGGCGCGCCGCCCCTATCTGCGTGTTTACAGGTCGAAGCGTTGCACGCTGCTCCCGGCGACGCTCTTGGTGACGAGGAGGCGGCTGGGGAGGCGCTCGGAGAGGCTCTCGACGTGCGTCACGACGCCCACCATGCGGCCCTGCGTGCGCAGGTTCTCCAGGGCGTTCGCCACGGCCTCCAGCGCCTGCGGGTCGAGCGTGCCGAAGCCCTCGTCGAGGAACAGGGCGCCCAGCACGCGGTTCCCCGCGAGGTAGTCACTCAGGGCGATCGCCAGGGACAGCGAGGCGAGGAACGTCTCTCCGCCAGAGAGGGTCTTCACGCCGCGGACCTCGCCCGCGTTCCAGAGGTCCTGCACGACGTACTCGCCGTCCTGCAGGGCCAGGCGGTAGCGGCCGTCGCTGATCTCATGCAGGAGGATGCCCGCGCGGGTCAGGAGCTGCGCCTCGATCTCCGCGAGGAGGAACTGTTGGAACTCGTTCGCCTTGAGGCTGTTCGTGAGGGTCTGCCAGGTGTCCAGCGCGCGTGACGCGGCCTGCGCGCGGGCGTGGATGTCCGCCTTGCGCTCCAGGCGTCCACGTAGCTGCCGCTCCTGCTCCGCGAGGCGCCCGGCCTGCTCGCGCGCGGCGGTGAGCGCCGCGTCGGTGGCGGTCAGGTCCCGCGTGACCTGCGCGAGGTGCGCCGGGTCGAAGGGGGCAGCGCCCAGCTGCCGGTCCAAGTCCGCTAGGGCCGAGCGGAGCTGCGCCACGTCCGCCTCGTGGGTGCGGGCGGCGGTTTCCAGCGCGGCGATGTCGTGCTCGGGCAGGGCGGCGGCGCGGGCCTGTGCGGCGTCCAGGTTCAGGTCACGCAGGGCGGCGTCCAGGCCGGTCTGCGCCTCCTGCGCTTCCTGCGCGCGGCGCGCGGCATTGGCCTGCACGCCGCGCAGGGTCGCCCCGGCGGCGGCGAGGTCCCCCTGCGCGCGGGCCAGGGTCGCCTGCGCGTCCTGCACGCGGGAGCGCAGGGCCGCAATCTCGGCCAGGGCCGCCTGCCGTGCGCGTGCCGGGTCGGGCCCAGCGGCACGCACGCGGGCGGCCAGTCCGGCCAGCAGCCGGGCCATGTCGGACTGCGGGTCGCCCGTCACGAGGGCTTCGGCGGCGCGCAGGTCGGTCTCGCGGGCCGTGAGCTGCTCGTCCCAGTTGCGGTACTCGGCGCGTTTCTCGTCCAGCCACGCCTGCCGGGCCTTCAGCGTGGCGCGCAGGTCCGTGAAGCGCGTGCGGCGCTCGTCCAGCGTGCGGGTCAGGGCCTCCACCTGCGCCTGCTGCGCGCCTAGGTCGGCGCGTGGCGCGTCCGGCAGCACCTGCACGGTCTGCCCGCACAGGGGGCAGTCGTCCCCGACGTGCAGGTGCGCGCGGTACGACGCGAGACCTGCCTCCAGCCGTGCGGCGTCCAGGGCGGTCTGGGCAGTCTCCAGCGCCGCCTTGGCCTCGGTCCCCTCGCGTTTCACGCGCTCCTGCTCGGCCGTCTCCTGCGTCTGGGTCCGCTCCTCGCTGGCGAAGCGGTCCAGGGCGGCCTTCAGGCTGACCCGCTCGGTCTGCACCAGCACCCGCTCCTGTCGGGTCTTCTCGGCACGCTGCGCGCCCTCACGGGCGGCGAGGAAGGCGTCCTCGTCCCAGGGGAGGGGCTGGGCGTGCGTGGCGTCCGGTTTGCCGCCCGCGCGGCGGAGCCTCGCCACGTCACTCTCCGCGTCGCGCAGGGCCTCGGCGCGGGCCTCCAGCTCGGGAATGCGGGTCTCGGCGGCCTGGGCGGCCTCCAGGGTCGCGGTGGCCCCCTGCGCGGCCCGTGCGGCGGCGTCCGCGGCGGCCTGCGCCCCCCGTAACTCGGCCGCCTCGCGCGCCGAGGCGATCCGCGCCCGCTCGGCGGCGTCCAGCAGCGGCAGCACGCCCGCCACCCGCCGCGCCCGCGCCGCCCGCGCCGCGCCCTCCTGCACACCCTGGGCGCGGGCCTCCAGCGACGTCAGGCGGCGGGCAGTATCCTCGCGCGACCGCCAGACCCGCTCCTGCTCGCGCAGGCGCAGCTGCAGTCCCGTCAGGCGCTCGCGCTCGTCGGTCAGGCGTTCGGCGTCCGCGTCCGTCCGCTCCCGCTCGACCCGCAGCCCGGCCAGCGCCTCGGGCGTCACGCCCGCGTACTCGCCCTCCAGCACGGCGTTCAAGCTTCCGGCCTCGTGCTTGAGTTCCTTCGCGCGGTCGGACGCGACGCGCTGCATGGCCGCCACGTGATCCAGCCCGGTCAACTCGCCCAGCAGCGCCTGCCGTTCCTTCCCGGTGCCGTGCAGCACGCGGGAGAACTCGCCCTGCGGCAGCATGACGCTGCGCGCGAAGTTCCGGAAGTCCAGGCCCAGCACCCGCCGGATGCGCTCGTTGATGACCTTCATCCCGCCGTCGGACAGGTTCGTCCAGCGGCCATCGTCATCCAGGCGCTCGAAGCGCACTTCGTTCTCCGCCTGCCGCCGCCCCTTCGTGCGCGACGCGCGGTAGGTCACGCCGCCCACCTCAAAGGTCAGGGCCGCGGACAGGCCACGCTCGCCCTGAGAGATCAGCGCGTCCAGGCCTGACGCGCCCAGCCGCGCCGTCTGCCCGTACAGCGCGAACGTCATGGCGTCCAGCAGGCTGCTCTTGCCGCTGCCGGTGGGCCCCACCAGCGCGAACAGTTCCAGATCCCCGAAATCCAGACTCGTGAACTGCCGGAAGGCCGTGAAGCCCTGAAGGTCCAGCTGGATGGGCCTCATCGCTTAGCCTCCGGCGTGTTGATGGTTGAGAGGTGATGGTTGATAGAGGTCAAACCATCAACCATCAACTTTCGACTGTTCACGGCGCTCATGCGTGCTCCTCGGTGCGGGCCAGGTCGTCCGCCTCGCGGAAGGCGGCGCGCAGGTCGTCGGGCAGCTCGCCGCGTTTCTCACGGTGGTAGCGCTCGTACAGTTCCATCAGGCTCAGCCCCTCGCGTTTCAGTTCAGGCAGCGCGAGGTCCTCCTGCACGGCGTCCAGGTCCACAGCGAGGGTGTTCGGCGCGAGGTTCAGCACGCGGTCCTTCAGGCCGGGCAGGGCGGTCCCGGCGGGCGCGCGCACCACGACCTTCAGCAGCCCGTCGAAGCCCTGGAGTTGCGTCAGGCGGCCCTCGACGTGGTCCAGATCCACGCGCACGGTCCGCAGTTCCCGTCCGCTGCTCAGGGGCAGGGCGTGGACACGGGCCGGGCGTCCAGCCTCCACCTCGATGAGGTTCACCTGTTTCTTCTCGCCGGCCTCGCCGAAGTCGAGCTGGATGACGCTGCCGGGGTAGTACGCGGGGGGCGCGTCGGACACCTGCTGTGACTTGTGCACGTGCCCGAGGGCGACGTACTGCGCGCCGGGCGGCAGTTGCAGGCCCGAGAGGGTGTAGCTGTTCGTCAGGTCGAACTGCATGGTGCGCTCACTGCCGCTGGGCACCGCGCCGTCCATGGTCGCGTGGGCCATGAGCATGTTCACGCTGCTGCCGGTGAAGCCCTCGCCCAGGCGGCGCAGGAAGAAGCCCATGCCCTCGCGGTACTTCTGCCGCCACGCGCCCGTGTCCCCGCCCAGCAGGTCGGCGGCCTTCACGAGTCGCCGTTCGGACAGGTATGGCAGCGCGCCCACGACGAGGCGTTCGCCGCCGCGCGTCTCGATGGTGCGCGTCATGTCGGCCGGGTTCGCGGTGGGCTGCGCGACGACCTGCACGCCCACCCAGCCCAGCAGCCCGGTGACGGACGCGAGGCGGGCGGCGCTGTCGTGGTTCCCGGCGATCACGACGCTGGGGATACCCTGGTCGCGCAGGCGCAGGAAGAAGTCGAACACGGCGTGTTCGGCTTCCGCACTGGGGTTGGCCGTGTCGAAGAGGTCGCCGGACACCAGCACCACGTCGGCCCGTTCGGTGCGGGCCAGCGCGGCGATCTCGGTCAGGGCGTCGTGTACCTCGGGCGTGCGGTCAAAGCCGCGCAGGGAACGTCCCGCGTGAAAATCAGCGGTGTGAAGTACGCGCATAACGGAAAAAATAGCACGCAGGGCCGCATTGTCCGGACACAGTGGCCACACCGTGCAGGATAGGGGAGGGCCATGTCTACCCTGCACTGCATATACAGCTGGTGTATGCGTTTGGCTTGGCATTTGAAACGTGTGAACAGGTTTTTGGTCGCCCATGATGAGCTCGTTTGCGCCATGTGCGGCTCTCTCTGGGGATCAAAAGAATAGTCATGAATACGCATTCAAAGGGGCATTTATCATTTTTAAAAACGTCGAAGAATGTAAAGATAGAGCCATGTACAACAGTGACCTCGACCTCATCACAAAAAGCCGCCTGACGGCCACCGGGGACGTGGCCCTCGCCCAGCGCGCCGCCCGTCGCCTGCCCCGCTGGCTGCGCCGCCTCACCCGCCGCTGATCCACTCCGGCCGAGCTACTCCGCGCGCCCCCTGGCCTGCGGAGTAGCTTCCGTTTCACGCTGGATGACATGACCCACCCTGCCCCGGACCGCCTGTGGAACCGCTCCTTCCTGCTGTGGTGGCTCGGCAGCGCGCAGAGCGCCCTGGGCACCGCACTGGCCGGCATCGCCACGAGTTTCCTGGTGCTGCACCAGACCGGCAGTGCCGGAAAGATGGGCGTGAACCTCGCGCTGGCGCTGCTGCCGGGGCTGCTCTCACCTGTGTTCGGAACGCTGGTGGACCGCCTGCCGCTGAAGATCCCACTGATCCTGGGGAACGTCCTGCGCGGCGCGCTGCAACTCACGGTGGGCCTGCTGGCCCTGCGCGGCCCCGTCCCGCTGGAACTCATCTACGCGGCGTCATTCCTGACGGGGCTGATTGGCGCGTTCTACTCGCCCGCCGCGGTGGGTGTCACGCCCCGCCTCGTGCCCCGGGCGCAGCTGCAACGCGCCACCGGCCTGATGCAGGGCAGCACGCAGGTCATGCAACTGGCCGGCCTGGTGGGGGGCGGCGCGCTGATCGGCGTGCTCGGCAGCGCTCCGGCCCTGCTGATCGACGGCAGCGGCTTCCTGATCTTCGCGGCGCTGACGGCCCTCGTGCAGCTGCCCACCCGGGGCGCGGCCCCGCAGGGCGAGCGGTTCTGGACGGCCTTCCGGGCGGGCTTCGATTACGCCCGCCGCAGCCCCCTCACGCTGGGCCTGCCGGTCCTGACGTTCTTCCTGAACGCCGCGTTCGCCCCCATGGAGATGCTGATGCCGGCCCGCATGACCGCGCTGGGCGCCGGGGCGCAGGGCTTCGGGCTCTTCTTCGGACTGCTGCTGGGCGGACTGGCTGCCGGCAGTTTCGGTATGGCCGCCCTGGGCGACCGTGTGGACGCCCGCCGCCTCAGCGCGCCCGCCTTCGCGGCGCTGGGCGTGACCGTCCTGCTGCTGAGCCTCACGCAGACCCCGGCGCAGATGTACGCCCTGGCGTTCGTGATGGGTCTGGTGAACGCCGCACTGAACCTCTCGATCAGCATGATCTTCCAGAAGCGCGTGGACCCCGCCTACTACGGCCGGGTGGGCAGCCTGCTCGGCATGGTCAGCACGGCGGGCATGCCCCTGGCGATGCTGCTCCTCGCACCCGTGGCCGACCACGTGACCGTCAGCGCCGTGTTCGCCGTGGCGGGGACCCTGACGCTGCTGGCCGCTGCCGGCTGGCACGCGCTGCTGGTCCGGGACCGCGCCGCGCCCGCCCTGCTGGCCGCGCAGGGCTGAGCGTCACGCGTCGCCCGGCGTGAGGAACACGCCCAGCAGGCGCGGCACGAGGCCCTCGGCGCGGGGCTGGGCGCGGTCCTCCAGCCACCCGAACAGGGCCTGCACCCTCGTCTCGAGCTCCTGTGCGTCTGCCGGGCTGAGGTGCACGAGGCGGTGTGAGCTCACCACACTCTCGGTCACGTCCTCAAACCCGTCGAAATCCAGCGAGACCTGCCCCAGTGCGTTCAGGTGAAGACTCAGGTCCCGGCCCGGCTGCGCGGCCAGGATCCGGCCCACCCGCTCATGCTGCCGCGCCAGCAGGTCCCGGTGCAGGCCCGCCACCAGCTCGGCCAGCGACGCGTGATCCGTCAGCGCGAACGGCACGCGGAACGCCTGGGCTGCCGCCCGGTAGCGTTTCACGGGCCGCCCGGCGCGCGCCTGCTCCTGCGTGACCACCACCAGTCCCGCGCCGCGCAGCCGGGTCAGGCGGTGGTGGGCCTGCTGCACGCTCAGGCCGCACGTGCGCGCCAGTTCAGCGGCGCTCACGTCCCCGCGCAGCAGGGGCCCCAGCACGGGCAGCAGCGCCGGGTCGAGCAGCAGCCGGGCCTGCTCGGGCGTACTCACGGTCAGGACGGGCGAGAGGTCACTCACGCCTCACAGTGAAGCACGGCGCGCCTGCAACGCTCCGGAAACGCTGGCGGGCGCACGCTGGGCGCCGTGGGGTCAGACCGGCCCCCAGGAGGCACGCCATGAACGCACGCACCGCTGCCCTGCCCGCCCTCACGGCCCTGCTGACCGCCTGTGGCGGTTCGGCCCCCACCCCCACCTACACCCTGAGCGTCAACGTGCCCGCACACCTGGAAGTCGGCGAGTCCACCCAGCTCGCGTTCACTGTCCGGAACAGCCAGGGGGAACCGGTCACCGGTCAGGCGGTCACGTGGACGTCCAGCGACCCGCAGATGGTCAGCGTGACGGCCGCCGGGCAGGCCACCGCCCGCCACCTCAGCCTGTCCCGCAAGAAGGTCACCCTGACGGCCAGGCTGGCCAGCGGCGCGGCCGCCAGTGCCGACGTGAACACGTACGGAATCGACGTGGCTCTGGGCGTGCACCGCGACTTCCTGGGCGGCGCGGAGCGCCTGTCACTGGCGGTCAGCCCGGTCCGCTTCCAGCGGATGGACGGCACGGGCCTGAGCGCCGACGCGACCTGCACCTACACCGGCCCGGTCGGCGCGCCCCTGCCGCCCGTGTGCCTCGTGCGGGCCGCGCCTCCGGGCAGCGCCGGGTACGCCTACGTGCCCTCCGCGCCCGCTCAGGCCGGAACGTACGGCGTGACGTTCACCCTGGACGGGCAGACGTACACCCGGACCCAGGTCATCGACCCGGCGCAGGCGCTGCCCTTCGTGCAGAACCTGAAGGTCACGGTCAGCGGCGCCACGCTCGGCGCGACCGGCACCACGGTCAGTGCCGTGAAGCTCGCGGACGTGTTCCTGTACAGTGACGCGGGCACCAAGGTCTTCTCCTCCCGGGTGGCGGCCAGCGCCAACCTGAACGTCACCACCCCGGTGGCGGGCGGCAGTCCCGTACCCCCCGGCACGTACCACACCATCGTCACGACGTACGCCACCCTGCCGCCAGGCGGGCAGGACGTCCTGCCGGACAACCTGAACTTCACCGACACGTTCGGGCCGGACGTCACCGTGCCCTGACCTCGGGCGCGCATTCCGTCACGGACGGAGCCGGCGGGGCGCGCTATGCTGATCGGCGATGTCTGCTGCCCCAACCGAGGCGTTCCGCGTGACCGGCGGCGTGAATAAAGTGCGGTTCCGTTCCGATTCGGGCTTCACGGTCATGACCGCCCGCATCCGCAACGCCGAGGGCGAGGATCCCGACGCGACCGTCATCGGCGTGATGCCGCCCCTGGATGCCGGGGACACCTTCAGCGCGGACGTGCTGATGGAAGAGCACCGCGAGTACGGCTACCAGTACCGCGTGCTGAACCTTGTCCTGGAGGCGCAGCCTGCCGACCTGTCCGAGGCCGGGATCGCCGCTTACCTGGAAGCGCGCGTGGGCGGCGTGGGCAAGGTCCTGGCCGGACGGATCGCGAAGACCTTCGGCGCGGCCACCTTCGACATTCTGGAAGGCGACCCGGACCGCCTGCTTCAGGTGCCGGGCGTCACGGCCAGCACGCTGCACAAGATGACCCAGAGCTGGTCCCAGCAGGGCCTGGAACGCCGCCTCCTGGCGGGCCTTCAGGGCCTGGGCCTGAGCATCACGCAGGCGCAGCGGGCCGTGAAGCACTTCGGTGAGGCGGCCCTGGAGCGCCTGACCGCCGACCTGTTCACCCTCACGGAGGTCGAGGGCATCGGCTTCGTGACCGCCGACAAGCTGTGGCAGGCGCAGGGCGGCGCGCTGGACGACCCGCGCCGCCTGACCGCCGCGGCCGTGTACGCGCTGCAACAGGCGGCGCAGCAGGGCGGGCACTCGTACCTGCCGCGCGCCCGCGCCGAAAAGGGCGTGGCGCACTACACCCGCGTGACCCCCGCGCAGGCCCGGCTGGCCGTGGATACGGCGGTGGAACTGGGCCGCCTCAGCGACGACACGCCCCCGCTGCTGGACACCGAGGACGCGCTGCACGACCCCAGCCGCATCTACCTGCCGCCCACCCTGCGCGCCGAGAAGAAACTCGCCAGCCTGATCCGCACGCTGATCGCCACGCCCCCCGCCGGGGACGAGTGGACCGTCCCGAAAGGCGCGGCCAAGGGCCTGTCCGCCGAGCAGGCGGGCGTCTTGAACCTGCTTGAAGAGCACCGGCTGGTCGTCCTGACCGGCGGGCCCGGCACGGGCAAGAGCACCACCACCCGTGCCGTCGCCGACCTGGCCGAAAAACTGGGCCTGGAAGTCGGCCTGTGCGCCCCGACCGGCAAGGCCGCCCGCCGCCTGGGCGAGGTGACGGGCCGCACCGCGAGCACCATTCACCGCCTGCTGGGGTACGGTCCGGCGGGCTTCCGGCACAACCACCTCGAACCCGCCCCGTACGACCTGCTGATCGTGGACGAGGTCAGCATGTGTGGCGACGGGCTGATGCTCTCGCTGCTCGCGGCGGTCGCGCCGGGTGCGCGGGTGCTGCTGGTCGGCGACACGGACCAGCTGCCCCCGGTGGACGCCGGGCTGCCCCTGCACGCCCTGACCCAGACGGCGCCCACCGTGCGCCTGACGCAGGTGTACCGGCAGGCGGCCGAGAACCCCATCATCCGCGCCGCGCACGGCCTGCTGCACGGGCAGGCCCCGGCGTGGGGTGACCCCCGCCTGAACCTCGTGGAGACCGAACCGGACGTGGGCGCGCGGCGCGTGGCGCTGCTCGTGCGGGACATGGGCGGCCCCACGCAGGTGCAGGTCCTGACCCCCATGCGCAAGGGACCGCTGGGCGTGGAGATGCTCAACCACCACCTCCAGAGCCTCTTCAACCCCGGCGAGGGCGGCGTGCGCATCGGGGACGCGCACGCCCGGCCCGGCGATATCGTCGTGCAGACGAAAAACGACTACACCAACGAGGTGTTCAACGGCACGGTCGGCACCGTCCTGAAAGCCGACGGCGCGCGCCTGACCGTGGACTTCGACGGAAACATCGTCGAACTCGCTGGGGCGGAACTGTTCAACCTGCAACTCGGGTACGCCCTGACCGTGCACCGCGCGCAGGGCAGCGAGTGGCCCACCGTGCTGGGCGTCCTGCACGAGGCGCACATGCCGATGCTGAGCCGCAACCTCGTGTACACCGCCCTGACCCGCGCCCGCGAACGCTTCTACGCCGTGGGGTCCGCCACCGCGTGGCAGCGCGCCGCGTCCCGGCAGCGCGAGGAACGCTGCACGGCGCTGCTGGACCGCATCCGCGCCCGCTGACCCCCACCGGCCCGGTGCGTGACCCGGAACGCCGCGCGGCGTGCTAGCATGAAATCCCGGAGGCCGAGCGCCCCGGCTTTTCTTTTTGGCCCCGTTTGCACAGGGGTGGCCCCCCGGGCTGGGGGTCAGGCGCTCGCGGTCAGACATGAAATACATCTTCGTCACAGGCGGCGTGGTCAGCAGCCTCGGTAAAGGCGTGGCCAGCGCGTCCCTCGGGGCGCTGCTGCGCGCCCGCGGCTACAAGGTCACGGCCGTCAAGATCGATCCGTACATCAACATCGACGCGGGCACCATGCGCCCCTACGAGCACGGCGAGTGCTTCGTCACCGCGTCCGGCGCGGAGACCGACCTCGACATCGGCAACTACGAGCGCTTCCTGGATCTCGACATCCCGGCGGGCAGCAACATCACGACCGGGCAGGTGTATCAGGAAGTCATCCGCAAGGAACGCGCCGGGGATTACCTCTCGCAGACCGTGCAGGTCATCCCGCACGTCACCGACGAGATCAAACGCCGCGTGCGCGCCGCCGGGGAACGCGCCGGGGCCGAGATCGTCCTGATCGAGGTGGGCGGCACTGTCGGCGACATCGAGAGCCTGCCGTTCCTCGAGGCGATCCGGCAGTTCAAGTTCGACGAGGGCGACGAGAACGTCCTGTACCTGCACCTGACGCTCGTGCCCTACCTGGGCACCAGCAACGAGTTCAAGACCAAACCCACCCAGCACTCGGTCGCGGAACTGCGCAGCGTGGGCATCAGCCCCGACATCGTCATGGTGCGCAGCAAGGAGAAACTCCCGCCCGAGATCACCCGCAAGATCGCCGCGTTCACCAGCGTCCGCGAGAACCGCGTCTTTTCCAGCTTTGACGTCTCCCACGTGTACGAGGTGCCCCTCGCGCTGGAGGAACAGGGCCTGGGCAAGACCGTCGAGGACATCCTGGGCCTCGAGCGCATCCACCCGAACCTCGGCGTGTGGCAGAACGCCGTCAAGACCATCAAGCAGCCCGCGCGTGAAGTCACGATCGCCATCGCCGGGAAGTACACCGCGATGCCCGACGCGTACCTGAGCCTCATGGAGTCCCTCACGCACGCCGGGATCGCCAACGACGCCAAGGTGAACATCCAGTGGGTGAACGCCGAGGACCTCGCCGACCCCAGCGTCACCGACGCGGACGTGAAGGCCTGCCTGGAAGGCGCCGACGGCATCCTCGTGCCCGGCGGCTTCGGCATCCGCGGCATCGAGGGCAAGATCCGCGCCGCGCAGTACGCCCGCGAGAGCGGCACCCCCTACCTGGGCATCTGCCTGGGCATGCAGATCGCCGTGATCGAGTACGCCCGCCACAAGGCTGGCCTGGACGGCGCGAACAGCGCCGAGTTCGACGAGTACGCCCCGCACAAGGTCATCGACCTGATGCCCGAACAGCTGGAAGTCGCCGGGATGGGCGGCACCATGCGCCTCGGCGACTGGCCCATGGACCTCCAGGCGGGCACGAAAATCGCCGAACTGTACGGCGTTCCGCAGGGCGGCACCGTCCGCGAACGCCACCGCCACCGCTTCGAGGTGAACCCCGCGTACACCCAGCAGCTCAAGGACGCCGGACTCGTCATCAGCGGCGTTACCCCCGGCGTCGAGGGACGCGGCGCGGGCCTCGTGGAAACCATCGAGATTCCCGAGCACCCCTACTTCGTGGCCCTCCAGGCCCACCCGGAATTCAAGAGCCGCCCCATGCGCCCCAGCCCCCCCTTCGCGGGCCTCATCAAGGCCGCGCTGGACGCCCAGGCCAGACCGAACTGAAGGTTCAACCGGGAACGCCGCCGGTCCGTGCCGCAGGACCGGCGGCCCTGATTGCCCTGCGCGCCCTCCTCGGCCCGGTGGCCCTGGGGCCGCCGCGCTGGGCGCGCCCGGGTTCCTATTCGTGCTGCTGCTCTGGACGGGGCTGCTCTCGGACATTCTGGACGGCGTGCTGGCCCGGCGGCTGGGTGTCGCCAGTGGCCCGCTGCGGCTGGCGGACAGTGTCGTGGACGGCGTGTTCGCCCTGTGCATCGGCGCGGCGCTGTACGTGCAGTTCACGGCCCAGCTGACGGCCATGTGGCCGCTGGTCCTCGCGTACCTGGGCACGGACGTCCTGGGCTGGCTGCTGGACCTGCGCAAGTTCGGGCGGCTCGCCGCGTACCACGCCTACAGCACCAAGCTCACGGGTCTGCTGCTGGCCGCGGCCGCCACGCGCCTGGCGCTGAGCGGGGAAGGCGACCTGCTGCGCGTGGCCCTGATCGTCGGGATCCTCAATCACCTGGAGCGCGCGCTCATGACCGCGCTGCTGCCCCGGTGGACGCCGGACGTGCCGACGCTGTGGCACGCCTGGCACCGCCGCGGCTGACCCGACTGGACGTGCGTCCCCTTACTCGGGCGTGCCGCTCGCCGCGCCCGTAGGCGCGGGTGCGCCGGTCAGCCCCAGACGGCGCAGCGCGGCGTCCACCTGCGCTTCCAGGTGAGCGAGGTCGCCGCCATTCTCCAGGACCACCGTGGCGCGCGCGCGCTTCTGCTCGGCACTCAGCTGCCGGGCGTCGCGGGCCAGCACCTCGGCCTCCGAGAACCCGCTGCGCTGCACGACCCGCTGCACCCGCACGGCCAGCGGGGCGTCCACGACGATCACGGCGTCCATCAGGGCGTCCAGGCCACCCTCGAACAGCAGCGGCACGTCCTGCACCACCACCTCCGCCCCCCGGGCGGCCGCCTGCGCTTCCAGCTCGGCCATGCGTGAGCGCACGCGCGGATGCACGATGCTGTTCAGGGCGGCCAGTTCCTCCGCATTCCCGAACACCCGCGCCGACAGCGCCGGGCGGTCCAGCGTGCCGTTCACCACCACGCCCGGAAAGCGCGCCCCGATCAGCGCCAGCGTGTCCGGGCCCTGCGTGACCAGCCGCGCCTGCTCGTCCGCGTCCAGCACCGTCAGGCCCCGCGCGCGCAGCAGGTCCGCGACGGTGCTCTTGCCAGCGCCGATAGAACCGGTCAGGCCAATCCGTCTGGGCATGTTCATGCCGCGCACTGTAGCAATCCGCGCTCAGGTCGCAGGGCGCCCGACGGACGTGACCAGGCCGCAGCGCGCCCCACCGGGCCCACACCCACCCTTCACCCCGCCGCGGGGGTCACCCTCATGGCTCTCAGGGTTCACAGTGAACCCCTCATTCAGCCCGCGGCTGTCAGACGCCCGTCAAGCAGGTCGCGGACACTGACGGGCATGGCAGCTGCGACCGGACCGTTTTCCCGCTCTCACGGGCACTTCACCCTGACATTGAACGTTCTCACGTATGATGCGCTCATGCCCAACCCTGGCAGTGAGTGGTCAGTGCGGCGCCCCCGGGCCCAGCTGACCCCCACGGAGGTTACCGAGTGAATCGACGCACCATGACCGGCGGACTGCTGAGCCTCATGCTGCTGCTGGCCCCGGCCAGCGCGCAGACGGCCCCAGCGGCCCCCACGACCGCACCGACCGCCCCCAGCGCCGCCCCCGCGGCCCGCCCCATTCCCGCAGCGAACTACGTCGCCGTGGGCGGCTACTACTACGAGCAGGGCAAATACGATCAGGCGTACGTCGCCTACCGCGCCGCGGCTGAACTGGAACCCAACAACCCGGCCGCGCTGCTCGGCCTGGGCCGCGCCCAGGTGAAACTGCGCCTGTACAGCGCCGGGATCAGCACCCTGCGTCAACTCATCGGTCTGGACAGCCGCAACTTCGACGCGTACATCTCACTGTCTCAGGCGTTCGTGCAGCAGTACATCGGCGCCGGGGACCGCACGGTCGTCAGCGGCAACCTCAGCGAGGCCCTGCGCGTTCTACAGGACGCCGAGACGCTGGCCGCCGCGCAGACGCAGAACCGCGACCTGTGGCTCAGCCGCGTGTGGAACGAGCGCGGCTACGTGTACAAACTCCAGGGCGACGCCGCCAAGGCCATCAACGCGTTCAAGCAGGCCATCGCGCTGAACAGCGAGAACGCCATCCTGCTGTACAACCTCGGCGACATGTACTACGCCACCGGGAATATCCCGCTCGCGCTGGACAACCTGCAGCAGGCCGTGATCCTCGACCCGCGCGACCCGTTCAACCGCGCGTACTACGCGAAGCTGCTGGCCTTGAGCGGCAACGTCGCGGCCGCGAAACCCGAGGCGGCGCAGGCGGCCCGACTGGCCCCCAAGAACGCTTACGCGGTCGGGCAGTACGGCGTCGTGAGTTATCTCGCCAAGGACGCCGTCACGGCCCGCGCGCAGCTGAACCAGGCGGTGACGCTCGACCCGCTGCGCTACCCGGAGTTCTACTTCTACCTGGGCCGCCTCGCGCTGGACGCCGGTGACCTGAAGCTTGCCCGGGAGCAGTTCACGCGCGCGTCGGCGCTGGGCAGCGTGAACGCCGAGTACGCGTACTACCTGGGCCTCAGCTATGAGCGCGGCGCCGGGGCGGTCGCGCCCGACCGCATCAAGGCCCGCGAGAACTACGAGCGCGCCCTTCAGATCGACTCGAAGTACAAAGACGCGCAGGACGCCCTCAACCGCGTCCGCTGACCCGCAGAACCGGTCGCCCGTGATGCCCCAGGGAATCCCCCGGGGCATCTTCCGTTGCCGTGAGGCAAGACGGAGGCCGATCAGAACGCTGTGGGCGGCTTCTGTCGTTTGGCCCGGATGCAGGGCCGCCTGATTGACCTGTCACCGCAGGCTTACAAACGTAAAAAATTCACCTTCGGGGCTTTGGCTGCTCGGTGAAGCGCATGGTGCCGATCTGCGCGAACGTGAAAAACGCTCTGCAGAACAGGTTTTGCCGACTTGTGACGCCCCGCTCTGGACGCAGGCAGGACGCCTCTGCCCCTCCTCCTCCGGCCGCATCTTCATCTGGCAGACGGTGAGCGAGCAGAGAGACTCAGGCCGCTACCGTGAGGGCACTTCAGACGGCGCGCACACGACCCTGCCAGGGGAGAGGACGCCTGGAGTCTCCCGGCTGTCCTCCCTCGTCTGCCCGTCCGGACTCAGCCTCTAAACGGGGTGCGGGTGGCGCTGACCCTGATGGACGGCGGGCCGCACGGGCAGCCCCCTGAAGAACGAGCTGGAACGCTGGCGCCTGAAGGCCCGTTCCCACTGCATCACCACCTGGGCGGGACGACTCTGTGAGGGGAGTCGTCCCGCCCACGCCTGATGGGCGCTGGGCTCCTAGCCGCCCAGGTACGCGTGCAGCACGCGTTCGTCGTTCACGAGCTCGGCGCTGTTGCCGCTGAAGGTCAGCTGCCCGGCCTCCAGCACGTACGTGCGGTGCGAGGCGTTCATGGCCAGCCGGGCGTTCTGCTCGACCAGCAGGATCGTGACGCCCTGCGCGTTCAGCTCCCGGATGATCCCGAAGATCTCCCGCACGATAATAGGCGCGAGGCCCAGGCTGGGTTCGTCCAGCAGCAGCAGTTTCGGGCGGCTCATCATCGCGCGCGCGATGGCCAGCATCTGCTGCTCGCCGCCCGACAGCGTCCCGGCCAGCTGATCGCGCCGTTCGCCCAGGCGCGGGAAGCGCTCGTACATCTCGTACAGGTCCGCGCGGACGCTGCCCCGGCGGGTGTACGCGCCGAGTTCCAGGTTGTCCTGCACGCTCTGCCGGGCTAGGACCTGCCGACCCTCGGGGCTCTGCGCGATGCCCAGGCGGACCGCCTCGTCCGCCGGGACGCGCGTGATGTCCCGCCCCGCGAAGCGGATGGTCCCGGCCACTGGGCGCAGCAGGCGCGACACGGCGCGCAGGGTGGTGGTCTTGCCCGCGCCGTTCGCGCCGATCAGGGTGACCACCTCGCCCTCCTCCACGGTCAGGGACAGGCCCCGCACCGCCTGGATGGCGCCGTAGTTCACGCTGAGGTTCTCGATTTCCAGCAGGGCCATCACTGACCTCCTTCCGAGGGCTGCTGCGCCTGCGGGGCAGCCCGACAAGCGGATGCGAGTGGGCACAGGATGTGGATTCCGGAAGTGGAGTAGGGGTGCGGCGCTATAACGCAGGCCCACGCAATGGAGGGAATTCGCATCATTCGCCTCCCAGGTACGCTTCGATGACTTTCGGGTCGCGCTGCACCTCGGCCGGGTTGCCCACGGCGATCAGCTGCCCGAAGTTCAGGACGGCCACGCGGTCACAGAGGTTCATGACCAGCGGTACGTGATGCTCGATGACCAGCACGGTCAGGTCGAAGCGGTCCCGGACCTCGCGGATGAAGGCGGTTAGGCCGCCCTTCTCGGCGGTGTTCATCCCGGCGGCCGGTTCATCGAGGAGCAGCACGCGCGGCTCGGTCGCCAGCGCGCGCGCGATCTCCAGGCGGCGCTGGTCGCCGTAACTGAAGTTCCCGGCGAGTTCCCCGGCGCGGTCGCCCATGCCGACCAGGTCCAGCAGCTCCCAGGCGCGGCGTTCCACCTGCGCCTCCTCGGCGCGGGCGGCGCCGAGCACACCCTGCCAGAGTCCGGCGCGGGTGCGGGTGTGCTGCGCGATCTTCACGTTCTCCAGCGCGCTCAGGCCGCGGAACAGGCGGATGTTCTGGAAGGTGCGGCTCATGCCCAGGGCCGCCACGCGGTTCGGTTGCAGGCCCGTGACGGTCTGCCCGCGGTACGTCAGCGTGCCGCTTGAGGGGGGCGTGAGGCCGGTCATGAGGTTGAACAGCGTGGTCTTGCCCGCACCGTTCGGGCCGATCAGGCCGAAGATCTCGCCCTCGTGCACGTCGAAGGACACGTCGTTCACGGCGACCAGTCCGCCGAAGCGGCGGGTCATGTTCCGCGCCTCAAGGACCACGCTGCGCCCCGCGCGGACCGGAATGGGGGAGACGGGGACGTGCTCACCGGTCATGACTTCACCTCGGCCGCACTGACCGGGCCCGGCGCGGGCCGCTGCGGGGGACGGGGGCGGCCCAGGCGTTCCAGGGCGCCCACGATGCCCTGCGGGAGGTACAGGCTCGCCACGACCAGCACCAGGCCGTTGATCACGAGGCGCCAGTCGGTCAGGAAGCGCAGCACCTCGGGCACCGCGGCCAGGAGCGCCCCGCCCACCACGGGGCCCCACACGTTGCGGGACCCGCCGATCAGCACGGCTGCCAGGATCGTGATGCTGGCATCGAAGGTGCCCTGCTTGGCGTTCCAGGTGTTCAGGAAGGGCGCGCTCATCGCGCCGACCAGACCGGCCAGCACCGCGCCGATCACGAAGGCCAGCACCTTGTACTGCGTGGGCGGCACGCCCATCGCGTCGGCGGCCAGTTCGTCCTCGCGGATGGCGCGCAGCGCGCGGCCCACCCGGGAGCGTTCCAGCTGCCGCGCGAACAGCATGGTCAGCAGCAGCAGCGGCAGGAACAGGAAGATGTACTGCCAGCGGTCCTGGAAGCCGAACGCCTGCGGAATGCCGAAGATGCCCACCGCGCCGCCCGTGACGGTCAGGTTCAGGGCCACGACGCGCAGGATCTCCACGAACGCGATGGTCGCCAGCGCCAGGTAGATGCCGCGCAGCCGCAGCGCCGGGACGCCCACGATGACGCCCAGCAGGCCGCCCAGCACGGCGCCCGCCAGCCACGTCAGCGGGAACACGCCGTTGCCGAGCGTGTCGCGCAGGCCCGCGAAGGCCGGGTTGGTCAGGAGGATCGCGGCGGCGTACCCGCCCACCGAGTAGAAGCCGGGACTGGCGAGGCTCAGCTGCCCCGCCTGAAGCGGGAAGTACAGGCTCAGGCCCAGCAGGCCCGCCTGCATCATGGTGGCGATCAGGAAGCCGTACGTCTGAAGAAAGTCGTTCATGTGCGGTTCCCTCCTTAAACCTTCTGAATGGCGGCGCGGCCCAGCAGACCCTGCGGCCGCACGAGCAGAATCGCGAACAGCAGCGCGAACGCCACGGCGTCCTTGTAGGCCGAGTACTGCGCGGGCACGAACGCCTCGGCCAGCCCGATCACGAGCCCGCCGGCCACCGCGCCCGGAATGCTGCCCAGGCCGCCCAGCACGATCACCGCGAGGCCCTTGAGGCCGTACGTCACGCCGAAGTACGGGCCGGCCACGCCGAACGCCGTGCCGACCAGCGTGCCCGCCAGGCCCCCCACGAAGCCCGACAGGAAGAACGTGATCACGATGAAACGGTCCACGCTGATGCCCAGCAGGCTGGCCGTCGTGGGGTTCTCCGCCACCGCCCGCAGCGCCTTGCCGATCTTCGTGCGGCCGATCACGTAGCCCAGCGCGGCCAGCATCACGAGGCTCACGGCGAAGATGATGACCTGCACGGTCCGGATGATCACGATCTTCCCGCCCAGCGTGAACGACAGCGCGGCGGGCGTCTCACCGTACGCGTCGGACGGGAAGTTGTAGATCTCCGCGCCGACCAGCAGCTGAATGAGGTTCACGATGACCAGCGCCACGCCCAGCGAACTGACCAGCGCCAGCAGCGGGTCCGCGCCGCGCGAGCGCATCGGCCGGAACGCGAGGCGCTCGATCAGCACGGCGATCAGGCCCGCGCCTGCCGCGCCCAGCAGCGTCGCCAGCGCGAAGGTCACTGGATGCCCGGACAGCGGCGAGCCGTTCGGGAAGAGCGCCACGCCCTTCAGGAGGCCGTTGTTGCTGAATTCACCCACGACCAGCGTGTACGTGAAGTACGCGCCCAGCGTGAACACCGCCCCGTGCGCGAAATTGATGATGCCCAGGATCGAGAAGACCAGGGTGTAGCCCAGCGCGAAGATCGCGTAGACACTCCCGATGGCCAGGCCGTTGAGGAGGCTCTGGATGAACTGACTGAACTCCATGGGTCCGCTCCTTTCACGAGAACGCCGCCAGCGTCCAGAGGCTGACGGCACAGAAGGCGAGGGGGGGCGCGCCCGGGGTGGCGGGCTCAGGGCCCGTGGGCGCGCCACCCCCCTCGGCGCTTACTTCAGGTAGACGAACGAGCCGTTCTTGGCGTCTTTCATCTTGATCTGCGCCACGTAGAATTCCTTCTGGATCACTTCGCCTTCCTTGTCGAAGGCAATAGTGCCCAGCGGCGTGTTGTACTTCCCGGCGAGGATCTGCTTGTTCAGTGCGACGCGCAGGTCGTCCAGGTCGTAGGTGTTCAGTTTCTTCTTGCGGTCCAGGGCCTTAAGTGCTTCGACCATGACCTGAACGCCGGCGTAGGCCTGCGCGGCGAACTGGGGCGGGTCTTTCTTGTACTGCGCGCGGTATTCCTTCACGAACACCTGGTTGGCGGCGCTGCCCTGCGCGGGGCTGTACGCCTGCGCGATGATCACGCCGTCGCAGAGTTTCTGGCAGACGGGGAACATGTTGCTGGTGTTCAGGCCGTTTCCGCCGATGATCAGGCCCTTGTAGCCCAGCTGGCGCAGCTGCTTGACGAGGTTCCCGCCGTCCGCGGCGAGACCCGAGATGATCACGAGGTCCACCTTGGCGTTCAGGACGGCCGTGACCTGCGTGGTGAAGTCCGTGTCGGTCGTCTGGAACTTCTGCACGGTGGACAGGGTCAGGCCCTGGTCCTTCACGGTCTGCTGGAAGGTGCCGGTCTCAGACGTGGAGAAGGCGTCGTTCTGCGCGTACAGCACCGCGACTTCCTTGATCTTCGGGTCGAGTTTCAGCGCCTGCTTCACGGCGTTCGGGGCGACCACCGCGACGGGCGCGGACACGCGGGAAATGAAGTCCCCGATCTGCGGGATGCCCTTGGCGGTGTTGCTGGGCCCCAGGACCGGCACCTTGGCGCGCTCGGCAATGGGGTCGGAGGCGAAGGCCTGCTGCGACAGGGTGGGCCCCACGATGCCCACCACGCGGTCCTTGGTGATGAGGTTCTGGAAGGCGTTGATGGCGCCAGCCTCGTCGCCGCCGGTGTCCTGGAAGGCCAGTTTGAAGGGCGTGCCGTTGATGCCGCCGCGGCCGTTGAGGAACTTCTCGGCGAATTTCGCGCCGATGACCTGTTCCTGCCCGAGCAGGGCGGTGTTGCTGGTCTGCGCGACTGCCACGCCGATCACGACGGTGTCGACTTTCTGAGCGTACGTCAGCCCCAGCGAGAGGGTCAGGGCGGCGGTGGCCAGGGCTGGAATGCGGGTGCTCGGGATCATGGGCAGAACCTCCAGTTCACCTGTCCCGGCGTCTCCGGGCAGGCGCAGTGAGCCGGTGCGCGTGCCACTGGCACGGGCGCAGAGCGGACTTGAGTTGTGGAACACGGTCACTGTAGGCTGGGGAAAATCACAAGTCAACTGGTCGAATGATCAGATCATTGAACTCAGTTCAAAAATATTGGAATGCCAGTTCCCGGAGTGCCCATGACCGCTGCCCCCCAGGCCACCACCGCCACACCCGCCCCCACCCCCCGCCCCCTGAGCCTGCGCACCAAGGCCGTGCTGATCACCGCGCTGCCCATCCTCACGTTGGGCTTCCTGATCGCCGCGTACCTCACCGCGCACAACCGCGCCGAACTGAGCCGCATCTCCAGCAGCCTCAGCTCCGCCGTCGCCAGCCTCCTCGGCACCACCCTGGACGTCACCGACCTCACCCAGGTCAGCACCCAGCTGCGCGCCGCCGTCAACGCCCCCAGCGTCGCCTTCATCGACGTGCAACCCGCCGGGGACGCCCCCCGCGCCTTCATCAGCGACACCCCCAGCACCGACTGGCTCCTGCGCCCCCAACTTGACGCGGCCCTCAGGGCCCACCCCGGCAGAACCCACTTCAGCTGGCCCGACACCCGCGCCGACGCCTACCGCGCCGCGCAGGCCACCCTCACCTCCAGCACGCCCGACAGCGTCCGCGAACACCTTCAGGCCGCGCAGGCCACCCTCAGCGCCACACGCGGCCAACCCCAGACCTTCGAGGTCACGCAACTCGATGTGTACGACACGCCCCAGGGCACCCGCGCCCTGCGCCTCCCCGGACAGGCCGCCCCACCCGGCGAGCGCCTGTTCCGCCTCACCATCGGCGTCACCCTGACCGACCTGACGGCCGCGCTGCACCGGCAACTCCTGATCGTCCTCAGCGCCTGCCTGATCACCGCCGTCACCGCCGCCCTCCTCGCCTGGACCGCCGCGCGCCGCGTCGTGACCCTGCTCCTCGCCATCACGCACGCCGCGCAGCAGGCCAGCCTCGGCCAGCTGCACGAACCCGTCCACATCCCCCGCCGCGGCCGACCCGACGAACTCAGCGACCTGATCGGCGCCATCGAACGCCTGCGCGTCAGCCTGCACCTCGCCCTGAACCGCCTGCGCCCCGGAAGCCGCCCATGACCGGCCCCGACCCCACCTTCACCCCGGACCAGCTCGAAAAACGCTCCCTGGGCGAACACATCGCCGCGCACCTCCAGGAACTGCTGCTCGACGGTCGCCTCAAACCCGGCGATACCCTCCCCAGCCAGCGGGACCTCGCCCAGCGCTACGGCACCAGCGTCGCCGCCGTCCGCGAGGCCATCAGCATCCTCTCCGCCAGCGGCGTCGTCGACCCCAGACCCGGACGCGGCACCATCATCCTGCCCGTCACGCAGCAGGCCCCCAGCATCAACCTCTGGCTGGGCGCCGTGCACGACGAACACGAAGCCCGCGCGTTCCTCGACACCCGCCAGGCCCTCGAGCACTACACCATCGCCCAGGCCGCCCAGCACGCCACGCCCGAACAGCACACCGACCTCCTCGAACACCTGCACCGCATGCGCGACGCCCAGGGCGAACCCGAAGCGTTCATCCAGGCTGACCTGGCCCTGCACATGGCCATCGCGCAGGCGGCCGGGAATCCCGTTGTGCTGCGCCTGCTGCGCGCCATCCACATGCCCCTGGCCAACCTGCTGCGCGCCATCAGCACCGACCTCATGCACGCCGGACGCTTCCCGCACCTGTACACCACCCACGAGCAGATCATCCACGGCATCATCCGCCGCGACCCCCAGGCCGCCACCCGCGCCTTCGACCACATGCTCGACCAGACCACCGAAGGCGGCACCCTGGAACGCGCCCTCGGGCACCCCAGCGAACCCGAACCGCCCCTGGGCGCCACCTTCCTCGAAGACCTCCACTGGAACCTCACCCGGCTCATCGGCCCCATGGCCGACGTCCTCATCCCCGAAGCGGCCAGCGAACTCGGCCTCGACCCCGACGCCCTGACCCGCACCCACCTGGAACGCTACCTGCACAACCTCGCCCGGCAACTCCCCGACGGCAAACAGGCCGAATGGACCGCACTGAGCAGCCTGCTGGAAAAACGCTACGGGTCAGGCACGTGACCTGCTCATACGTCATCTGACGCAGGGCAGCGGGCGTCCATCTCCCTACACTGAAGTCATGATCTGGCGCAACGACACGCAGGAGGCCCGACCGGAGGGGGCCTGCCATGGCCGAAGAAATCTGGAAGCGGGAGCGACACGCTCGCCGCATCGCGGCCCGTCGTCTCAGCCTTCAGCTGTACGGTGTCCAGTTCAGACGGTGGACCTCGCCTGATGTGGATCAGGCGTGGCCGCGCGCCTGCTGGACATGGATCGGCCAGTTCGATCAACACTGGGAAGCGCAGGTGTGCACCTCGCGCCACCCAGGCTCCCGGCTTCTCACCATCCACCGGACCCGCAAGGGCCGAATCCGGATCATCTGCCACCGGGTTGGGTACGTCCAGCGGCGGGGCGCACCGTTTCGCACAGCCGTGATGACCTGGGAACTGGAGACCATCCAGCGTCAGCATCAGGACCGACTCGCGCGGCGTGTCCTTCAGGAAGGGGGACTCAGGGGCGGCATCTCCGCCGTCACACGGAAGGACCGCCGACGGTGGCGACAAGCCGGTCGGGAAGCGTGCCGACTGGCCCTGCTGGGCGAGATCGACCGAGCCGATGATCTCGACCCCCAGCCGCGACGACTGGGGGTGGACTGGATCCTGTAAGCGCCCCGAGCTATGACCGCCCCGCCCGCTGCGCCTGTACGAACGCCAGGAACGCGTCGCGGTCCAGGGTGTTGATAACGTGCGCGGGCGTGAGTCCGGCCTTCCTGGCGACCATCACGCCGTACCGCGCGTCAGCAAGCCCGGCGGGGACGTGCGCGTCGGTGTTGATGGCGAACTTCACCCGGTCCCGCCATTGCAGGGCAACGCGCCAGTCGAGGTCGAGGCGGTAGGCGTTCGCGTTAATCTCTACGACCGTGCCCTGCTCGGCGCAGGCGGCCATCACGGCGTCCAGGTCCAGCGCGTAGCCGGGGCGGCGCAGCAGCAGGCGGCCCGTGGGGTGCCCCAGGATCGTCACGAGGGGGTGCCGGGCGGCCTGCACCAGCCGTTCGGTCTGCCGCTCGGCAGGCAGCGTGAACAGGCTGTGCACGCTGGCCACCACGTAATCCAGTTCGGCCAGTACGTCATCCGGGTAGTCCAGCGAACCGTCCTCCAGGATGTCCACCTCGGCTCCCGCCACAAGCGGCACGCCCGCAGCCTGTAATTCGCGGATCTCCTTCAGCTGCGCCTGGAGGCGTTCGATGCTCAGGCCGTTCGCGTAATGCGCGGCGCGCGAGTGATCCCCGGTGCCCAGGAACCCGTGGCCCCGGCGGACCATTTCGGCCGCCATGTCCGCGATGCTCGCCGCGCCGTCCGACCACGTCGAGTGCGTGTGCAGCATGCCGCGCAGGTCCGCGACCGTCACCAGCTGATCAGGGTGGGGGAGGGCCTCCCACACGCCGTCATGCTCCGGCTCGCGGTACTCGGCGGGTCGCAGGGGCAGCTCAAGGAACCGCATCACGTCCGCCTCGGTGGGTGTGTCCAGCACCTCGCCCGCTCGGATCAGGCCGTGCCCACTGAGGGCGAAGCCTCGTTCAGCCGCCTCCGCTCGCAGCACCTCGCGGTACGCGGTGCTGCCGCCCATCATCAGGTCCAGCGCGCCCCGCACGCTCCCTGTGGGCGCGAACGCCACCTCGACCGGCACGCCATCCACCCGGCCCGCGAACAGCGGCTTCTGTCCGACGCGCTCCGGGCCCTCCACCACGCCCGACAGGCGCGCAACGACCTCCTCCGGGTCGGCCGTGACGGTCACGCGCGCCACCCGCACCGTGTCCAGCCCCCGGCGTACATCCCCCGCCACCCGCGCCTCCAGGCCGTCCAGCACGCGGCACAGCCCCTCGGCCACCACTGCCCCCGTGCTCAGGTGCTGCCGCTCCTGCGCGGCCAGTGCGAACTCCACCGCCGCCAGGAACGACGCCGCACTCTTCGCCCCGAAGCCCTTCAGGGCCGCCACCCGCCCATCCCGGCACGCCTCCCGCAGCCCCTCCAGCGAATCAATCCCCGCGTCCCACAGCGCGCGAATCTTCTTCGGGCCCAGCCCCCGCACCCGGAACAGACTCAGCACGCCCGCCGGGATCAGACTTGCGGCGTCCTCCAGCGGGCCGAACACGCCAGTCTCCACGAACCCCATCAGGTCCAGTGCAATCGCCTTCCCCACCTTTGGGATGCCCGCAAAACCGCGGGCGGCCAGCGCGTCCACCTCGTCCAGCGTGGCCTCCAGGCTGCGCGCCGCACTGCGGAACGCCTGCGCCCGGAACGGATCATCCCCCACGCCCAGCAGATCCAGCAGATCCGCCGTGGTCTTCAGCACCCCCGCCAGGGCCTTCTTCGTGACTTCCATGCGCCCAGAGTAAAGGGCCCGGCGGACAGGGGGGCGCAGGCCCGGCGCGGCTCAGCCGTGCCGCACCCGTTCCTGGTACGACACGATCCGCCCGCCCACGTCATGAATCTGCTTGATGGCGTCAGTGAAGTGATAGCCGACCTCATCGGGCTTATGAGCGTCACTGCCGAGGACGAACGGAATGCCGCGCTCCGCCGCGGCGCGGGTCAGGTCCGGTGCGGGGTACGCCTCCTGGACGGGTTTGCGCCACCCGGCGGTGTTGAAATCCAGGCTCAGGCCGCGCTCGGCGATCACGTCCAGGGCGTGCAGCGCCGCGTACCCGTCCGGGTCGCGGTGCCCGAATTTCTTCGGCAGGTCCAGGTGCCCGATACTGTCGAACAGGCCCGATTTCGCGGCGCCTTCGGCCAGCGCGTAGTAGTCACGGTACAGGCCGCCCAGGTCACGACTGTCGTACTCCGCGATGAATTCCGGGTTGTCGAAGCCCCACGCGCCGATGTAATGGATGCTGCCGATCACGTAATCCCACGGGTGCGCACCCAGCACCTCCTCCACGAACCGTTCCGTGCCGGGGTGGAAGTCGGCTTCCAGGCCCAGCCGGACCTCCAGCCGACCCGCGAACTCCGCCTGAACGTCCTGCACGTCCGCCACGTACTGCGCCAGCTGGTCGCGGCGCATCCGCCACGGCGCGTCGTACCACGCGGGCATCGGCATGTGATCCGTGAAGCAGATGCCCGCCAGCCCAGCGTCCAGCGCCGCCTGCGCGTACTCGCGCGGCGCCCCCGTGGCGTGCCCGCACAGGGGCGTGTGCATATGCGAATCAAACAGCGCAGCAGTCATGCCCACAGGGTACGGCAGGGCGCGGTCAGCGGGCGTGGCGGGTCACGAAACGCAGGGTGACCTCCAGCATGCCCGCGAGCAGGCCGCCCACCAGCACGTTCCGCACCAGTTCTGTTGGCGAGGCCGGGGTCAGCGCGGGCAACAAAACGGTGCCGAGCTGCGCGGCCCGCACCGCCCAGGTCCAGCGGGTCAGGGCTACCGGGGCGGGGGTGTGCGTCTCGGCGGCCGTCTGGACGGGAGCGAACCACCAAGCGGCGGGCAGCATGCCCAGCGAATTCAGGCCTGTGCCGATTCGTTCGCCCGGGGTCTCGCTGGACGCGAGCAGGGCGTACAGGACGCCCAGCGCGTTCACGGCGAGCAGCACCCAGCGCCAGACGCGCAGAGCCTGGGCGCGTGCGGCGGGCTGTTCGGCCGCTTCGACAGACACCATCCAGCGCGCGAGGTTGGCCGTGAGCCAGATCAGCGGCACCATGAACATCAGGGCGATCACGGGCGCGGTGGGATGCGCGCTCGTCGGTGCGACGGTCAGCGCGAACTGCACGGCCAGCAGCGTCCACAGCCACCGGCCGGCCGGCCGCGCGGCCGGAGCAGGTGGAATACGGTCCTGAAGGGTCACCCGCGCAGGATAGAGGAGGAGGGAGGCCAGAGCACGTGAACCTGCACGGTCTACCGGGGCAGCCAGCCGTCCGGGAAGCCCGTGGCGGGGTGGATGGCCTGAGCCGCCGTCAGCATGGCGGGCCACTGTTCGGGCCGGTAGCGGCGGCTCAGGTGCAGCAGCGTCAGTGCGGGGATGCCCGCCACGTAGGCGAGGGTGGCGACCTGCGTGACCGTGGTGTGCTGATGGCGCGTGGCGAGGTCCTGATCCTCGGGCGCGTACTGCGCCTCGGCGTACAGCGTCTGCACGCCACGCAGGACGGGGGCGAGGCGGGCCTGCTGCGCGTCGTCCAGAAGGAAGTCCGTGAGGTACGCGAGGCTCTCCCCGCGTTCGCGTTCCATCAGTGCGGCTCGGAGGGCGTCCGCATGGTGGACCTGACCGTTCACGTCGAGATCTCCTTTCGCCCCGCCTTTCAATGCGGCCAGCCACGGGCCGGGGCGCAGGCCCAGCCCTGCCAAGGCGGCGGTGTTCACGCGCTCCCGGTCGGGCTCGCGCAGGATGAAGCCCAGGCTGCGGCCGTGGTGTTCCAGTGGGACGGCCTGCACGCTGACTTCCGCGGTGGTGAGGATGGTGCCGCCGTGCGTGCGGGTGCCGGCCTCGTGCGCGGTGGCGAACGCCTCGCGCGCATCGAACCGGTAGGACCGCACGTGCGTGTCGTGCACGTCATGCACCACCCACTGCCCGCGCAAATCGGGCGCGTGGTTCCACCAGAACCCCTGGAAGCGGTGCCCGAGGATGCGGGCGGTGCCGGGCGGGCCCCAGGCGTGCGTGGGTGCCGCGCGGTCGAAGGTGGCGCGGAAGAAGTCGTCGAAGCCGCCCACGTGATCCATGTGCAGGTGCGACAGCAGCAGGTGATCGGTGGCCTGCACCTCCGCGAAGGGCAGCGTGTCCAGCACGTGCGCGCCGCAGTCCAGCAGCAGCCGCGTGCGGCCCTGCCCGCTGTCCGCCGTGACCCACAGCGCGTTGTCTTCCGCTGGTCTGCCCAGCACCTCGGCCCTCAACATGCTGGGCAGTATGCCTGCGCCGCGGTAGGCGGGGCCACGGTGGTTCGGCGGAGGGTTCGCCCGGTACGATGGCGTATGCCTCCTGCCTCACTGCGGAACGTGACCCTGGTCGTGCGGGACCCGCAGGCGTCGCGGGCGTTCTACCGCTCGGTGCTGGACCTGCCGGACGCGCCGGACGCCGGGCCGAACTTCGTGATGCTCCAGGCGGGGTCCGTGACCGTGATCCTGCAACCGGCCGCGGCCAGCAGCGCCGCGCCGCAGCCGGGCGGGGTGGAACTGGGCTTCGAGGTCCCGGATGTGGACGCCGCGCGCGACGCGCTGCTCGCGGCGGGCGGCACGGTGGGCGACGTGCAGCGCATGGGCTGGGGTGAGGCGCTCGATGCCCGCGACCCGGACGGGCACGCGCTGACCCTGTACCGACGCCGCTGACCATGCCGGCTCGTCTGGCGCTGCTGGTGGCGGTTCACGCGGCCCTGTGGCTGGGCCTGAACCGCGCGCTGCCGTGGCCGGAGCGGCTGACGGCGTACGGCGCGGCCCTGCGCGGCGCGCTGGAGCCCGGCGTGTGGACGGACGTGGCCCCCGCCGCGCTGCTGACGGGCACGTACCTGCTGCTGGGGACGCTGCTGGCGTGGGCGCTGGTGGGTGGGCTGCGGCGGGTGCCTCTGCCCACGCTGTGGGTGCTGGAAGCCCTGCCGCCGTTTGGGCTGCTGATCGGGGCGCTGGCGTTGGGCCTGACCGTCACGACGGCGCGCGGCTGGTCGTTGCCGCTGACGCCCTGGGCGCCGCTGATGTTGGCGCTGTTCGCACTGACCCTGGCGCTGCCGGCCGCCGCCCGCGCGGCGACGCAGGGGTGCGGCGCGTTCCGGGACGCGTGGCAGGCGCCGTACACCCGCGCAGCCCGCGCCATGGGAGTCCTGGAGGCGCGCCTGGCGGGGCGGGCGTGGGCGGTCGCGCGGCCCGTGGCCGCCCGCAGCCTGACGGGCGACACGCTGAACATCGTCCTGTCCCTGACGGTCCTGGAGGGCCTGCTCCAGTTCCCGGGGGTGGGCACTGCCGTGTACGGCGCTGTTCAGGCCACCCTGAGCGGCACCTCGTCCCTTCTGGACGGTTCGGCGCTGGCGGCGGCCCTGGCGGCCCTGCTGGCGCTGGGCGGCGTGGTGGGGGCCGCGCAGCAGACCGTGGCCTCACGCCTCGATCCGCGCCCCGCGCCGGACGCCGCGTGAGGTGGTGGTGGCTGCTGGCGCCGCTCGTGCTGCTGGCGCTGCTGGCTCCCCGCGCCGAGTGCCCGGTGCGGCCCCTGATCGCCCTGCCGGGCGTGACGGACGCCGCCGCGCTGCGCGTGCCGCCGCTGCGGCCCGGTGATCCGCTGGCGCGTCTGGGAACCGACCGGTTCGGACGGGACGCGGCGTGCGTGCTGCCCCGCGCGCTGCGGCGGTCCCTGACTCTGGCGCTCTGGGCGCTGGCGTGGGGGGCGGTGCCGGGCGTGCTGCTGGGCCTGTGGCGCGGTTGGCGCGGCGCCGTCACCTGGGTGCCGGAACTGCCGGCGCTGCTGCTTGCGGCCCTGCTGCTGGGGCGTGGGTCGTTCCGGCTGGTGCTGGCGGGCGGCGTGGCACTCCTCACGGCGCGGATGGTGGCGGCGCAGGTGACGGCCGTGCGCCGGGAGGGGTTCGTCGAGGGCGCGGCCGCGCTGGGCGGCGGGACTGCGCATGTGCTGCGCGTGCACGTGTGGCCCCACCTGCGCCCGCGCCTGGGGGCGGTGCTGGGAACCGTCCTGAGCGGCGTGTTCCTGTGGCTGATGGAACTGGGCGCGCTGGGCTTCCATGACCAGCCGACGCTGACCGTGGCGTTCACGGACGGGCTGGACGCCGTACCGGACGTGACGGCCGTGCCGCTGAACGCCGACCTGGGTCAGCTGATCAGCTTCGCGCGCTGGACGTGGCTGGACACGCCCGAGGGGCTGGCGTGGCCCGCGCTGCTGCTCACGCTTCTGGTGCTGGCCCTGAAGGACGCGGCGCGCGCCACCAGCGGCCCCCGAACACGTGCAGGGTCAGGCCCGCGAAGACCAGCAGCGCGCCGATAGCCTTGCCGGGCGGGAACGCCTCGTGGAAGGCCAGGGCGCTGGCGATCAGGCCGAACACCGGCACCAGCAGCGACAGGGGCGCCACCCGCGCCGCGCCGTGCCGCTGGATCAGCAGCGACCACAGGCCGAAGCCCAGCACGGTGTTCCCCAGCCCCATGAATACGATGGCGCCCCAGAAGCCCCACCCGCTGTGCGTGAGGGTGTGGCCCACGGCGGCCCAGCCGCCGGTCAGGCCCGCCAGCAGCGTCAGGGGAATGGGGGGAATCAGGGCACTCCAGACGACCAGGGACAGCATGTTCGCGCCCCCTGAGGCGCGCACCACGAGGTTGCTGCCCGCCCAGCCCAGCGCGGCCAGCAGCGTCAATCCCAGGCTGACGAGGGGCAGGTCGCCGCCGGAGAGCGCGCCGATCAGAGCCATGCCGCCGAACGCGGCTGTCATCCCGGCGGCCTGCCAGGGCTGGATGCGTTCGCCCAGCAGCCGCGCGGCGAGCAGCGCCGTGAAGAACGCCTGCATCTGCATGAGCAGCGAGCCCAGCCCCGCGCTCATGCCCAGCTGAATGGCGAGGTACAACAGGCCGAACTGCACGACGCCCACCAACAGTCCGTACCCCCACAGCAGGCGCGCGGGCAGCTGCGGGCGCGGCACGAGGAACACGGCTGGGAGGGCCGCCACCGCGAAGCGCAGCGCGGCGACCAGCAGCGGCGGGGCGCCCGCGACACTCCACTTGATCACGATGAAGTTCACGCCCCAGATGCCCGTGATGAGCAGCGCCAGCAGCAGCGCGCGGGCATTCAGGGGCGGCAGGGTCGCGGGGGCGCTCATTGCGCGGGAGTGTACGCCCGGCCCCCTACCGGCGTTCGGTTATGACGGACAGTGACACTTTCGATTGCATGGCGGGGCGGTGTTAGAGTAGCGCAGCACCACACAACCCAGGCGAACTCCTGCCGGCTGACACCCCGGACGGGACGCTTGCCGATGGAGGCTCCATGCATAAAGGTCTGTCCGTCTCCCTGCTCAGCGCCGCCCTGCTGCTCGCGTCCTGCTCGCAGACCCCCACCGCCCCCCAGGCCGCCGCACCCCAGGGCAGCGACTCCCTGGTCGCCACCGCCGACGAGTGCAGCACCTTCCAGCAGTACCCGGTCGTCGTGTCCCGCGTGGACTTCAAGACCAAACGCGACTGGCTGGACATCGTCAAGACCTTCGAACCGGTCGGCGGCAGCCTCGAAGACGGCTACGTGCTGCTGGACATCAGCCGCCCCGAATTCGAGCAGCTGCGCGTCACCGGCCTCGCCCGCGGCTGGACCGTGAAGATCGACCAGACCCAGACCGAACGGCACAGCGCGTCCCTGAAGACCCCGCTGGGGGCGCTGAGCATCAGCGGGTACAGCTGCTACCGCACGGTCGAGGAGACCTACGCCAGCGCGCAGGGCCTCGTCACGCAGTACCCGAACCTCGCCAGCTGGAGCAGCTTCGGGTCCTCGTGGCTCAAGAGCAAGGGGCGCGGCGGGTACGACATGAACGTCCTGAAACTCACGAACAAGAGCGTGACGGGGACCAAACCGCGGCTGCTGATCACGGCGTCGATTCACGCGCGCGAGTACACCCCGGCGGAACTCACGACGCGGTTCGCGGAGTACCTGCTGGCGAACTACGGCAAGGACGCGGACGTGACGTGGATGCTGGACAGCCAGGAGGTCTGGCTGGTCCTCCAGAGCAACCCGGACGGCCGGAAGAAAGCGGAGGCGGGCGCGTCGTGGCGCAAGAACGTGAACGACACGCAGGCGTGCAGCAACGGCCTGTACGGCGTGGACCTCAACCGCAACTTCAACTACGCCTGGGGCACCGGCGGGTCCAGCGCCGACCCCTGCAACGAGACGTACAAGGGCGTGGCCGCCGCCAGTGAAATCGAGACGCAGAACCTCCAGAACCTGATCAAAGCGGCCTTCGCGGACAACCGCGGCCCAGCCCGCACCGACGCCGCGCCCGACACCACCAGCGGCCTGTACATGGACATCCACAGCTACAGCCAGCTGGTGCTGTGGCCCTGGGGTGACACGACCACCGTCGCCCCGAACGGCACGCAGATGCAGAGCCTGGGCCGTAAGTTCGCGTACTTCAACGGCTACACGCCCGAGCAGAGCGTCGGCCTGTACCCCACCAGCGGCACCACCGACGACTTCGCGTACGGCGAGCTGGGCGTTCCCGCCTACACCATCGAACTGGGCAGCGCGTTCTTCGAGGCGTGCAGCACCTTCACCGGCACCACCCTGCCCAAGAACCAGGCGGCCCTGCTGTACGCCCTGCGTGTGGCTCGCCAGCCGTACACCATGGGCAGCGGCCCCGACAGCGTCACGCTGAACGCGCCGGTCAGCGTCGCCACCGGGGCCAGCTTCACGCTGAGTGCCAGCGCCACGAACACGCGCTTCAACACCAGCAACGGCGCGGAACCCACCCGCACGATCAGCGGCGCGGAGTACTTCATCGACACGCCCCCCTGGGCGGGGGGGACTGCGCGCGCCATGACGGCTGCGGACGGGGCGTTCAACGCCGCCACCGAGAGCGTGCAGGCCACGGTGTCGACCAGTGGACTCAGTGCCGGGAAGCACATGGTGTACGTCCGCGCGAAGAACAACAGCGGCACGTACGGGCCGGTCTCCGCGCTGTTCGTCACCGTCGGGGCGGCCACCGGCACGACCACCACGTACACCGGCACGGTCGCCGCCGCCGGGAACTCCTACCAGCCGTCCACCAGCGGCTTCACGTACGCGGGCGGCACCCTGAAAGGCAACCTGACGGGCCCCACCGGCACGGATTTCGACCTGTACCTCCAGAAGCTGTCCGGCAGCACCTGGAGTCAGGTGGCGGCCAGTGAGGGCAGCAGCAGCACCGAGGCCATCAACTACGCCGCCGCGAGCGGCACGTATCGCTGGCGCGTGTACGCCTACAGCGGCAGCGGCAGCTACACCCTCACCGAAACCAAGTAAGGGAAGTGGAGAGCAGCGCGCGGGCAGCCGTAATGGCCCCGCGCCGCACCCCGTTCTGCATGTCCAGTCATTCAGAATGCATATTCATGCGTAACCTGCACGGAGTGATCCTGCGCTGACGGGAAGCGGGTATACTCCTCGCCTATGACGAAGGTCGCCCGCTCGAAGAAAACCCAGGCCCAGGCCAGCGCCGCCCCGAAGAAGACCGGAGCGCCCCGCAAGGCTGATGCGAAAAAAGATGCAGTCCTGGCGCCGACCACCGCGCCCGTGCTGCTCACTCCGGAGACCCTCCCCACACCCGTCATGGCCGGCCGGGACTTCCTGAGCAACCTCGACATGACCGCCGCCGAACTGCGCGCCGTGATGGACACCGCGCACAGCATGAAACGCGGCGAATGGCGCGGGGTGAAACCCCTGGCGGGCCTCAGCATCGCGCTGGTGTTCGAGAAGGCGTCCCTGCGCACCCGCACCACCTTCGACGTCGGCATGTACCAGCTCGGCGGGCACGCCATCACCCTCAGCAACACCGAGATCGGCCTCGGCACCCGCGAACGCGTCAGCGACGTCGCCCGCAACCTCGAACGATGGGTGGACGCCGTCATGGGCCGCGTGTACCTCCAGCAGACCCTCCAGGAACTCGCGCAGCACGCCAGCATTCCCGTCATCAACGGCCTGTCGGACATGCTGCACCCGGCGCAGCTCCTCGCGGACTACCAGACCATCGAGGAAGAATTCGGCACCGACCTCCGGGGCCGCCGCGTCGTGTACATCGGCGACGGGAACAACCTCGCCAACAGCCACATCCACATGGGCATCCTGACCGGCACCGACGTCATCGTCGTCACCCCCGTCGGCTACGAACCCAACGCCGGAGTCCTCATGGACGCCGTCCGCGCCGGCGTGAACATCACCCTCACCAACGACCTCGCCGCCGTGCAGGGCGCCGACGTTCTGTACACCGACGTGTGGATCAGCATGGGCCAGGAAGCCGAAGCCGACATCCGCCGCCGCGCCTTCAAGGGCTACCAGGTCACGCCCGAAATGCTCGACAGCATCGCCCCGGACGGCATCTTCCTGCACTGCCTCCCCGCCCACTACGGCGAGGAAACCGTCCCCGAAGCCACCGAACACCCCAAGAGCCGCGTGTTCGATCAGGCCGAGAACCGCCTGCACGCCCAGAAAGCCCTGATGTACCACCTCATGGGTGACCTGAAACCGCGCTGGTGAACCGGATTTTGTCTTGAGCCTATCCTCGCACGGAACGTCCCCACGCGCCAGGCCCCGGAAAGGGGCGTTCCAGACGAGGAAAACGCTGATTACACTGACGCTCCTGTCCAGACGGACAGTGCAGGAGGTCAGCATGGCAGAGTACGCAATCATCGAGAGGCCCGTCGGCGTGAGTGTGTTCGGTTCATCCCTGAAGCGCGTGCCACCCGACCGGGCTGTGCTGCACTTCGTGGTGCGACACACTGACCCTGACGCGAAGCAGGCCTACGCCAGAACGCAGGCCGACATGCTGACTATTGCCGCGCATCTGAACGGAGAATCCAGCATGACCTATGGTCAGAGCGGCATCGAACTGTACCTGAGTGAACGCTCCCGGCGGGACGAGTCCAGCCCAGCCCCCTATACGGCGCGGGTGAATTTCGAGGTTCACATGACCGACCTGACCCGCCTCGAATCCCTCATGGCCGATCTGGTGGCGTTGCACGTCCATCACTTCACGGGCACACACTTCACCACTACCGGTCTGCGTGACATCCGGCAACAGGTACGTCGGGAAGCCGTGTGGGCAGCACGAGAAAAGGCCATGCTGTACGCCGAGGAAGCGGGTGTCCTTCTGGGCCGTCTGCTGCACATTCAGGATCTCAATCCTGACCAGTTGAGACGCCACAACGGTCACATCTCTGAACCCATATTCGACGAGTTGCTGGTCACGCCCGACACGTCACTGCACCCGAACTCCGTTACGGTCGGCGCTGCCGTCACGCTCGTTTACGCCCTGAACTGAGGTCCCTATGACCACGCTGCACACGCCCCGCCTGACCCTCCGGCCCATCACGCCGGATGACTTGCCCCGCGTCCTCACGTACCGCAACGATCCAGAGGTCGCGCGGTATCAGGCTTGGGCTCTGCCCGCCACGCTTGACTCGGTGGCGGGGCTCGTATCCGATCAGCCGCTGGGAGCGCCCGGCTGGGTGCAGCGCGCCGTCACCCTGCGGGACGGCACGGTTCTTGGCGACGTCGCCCTGAACACCCAGGGGCCCCAGGCAGAGGTCGGCGTGACCCTCGCCCGCTCCGCCCAGGGGCACGGGTACGCCCACGAGGCCCTACACGCCCTGATCACCCACGCCTTCACGGACCTGGGCCTGCACCGCGTCCACGCCAGCATCGACCCGCGCAACACGCCGGTCGCCGTGCTGCTAACCCGCCTAGGCTTCCGGCACGAGGGCACCAGCCTCCAGAGCTACCGGCACCGGAGCGAGTGGACCGACGACGCCCTCTACGCCGTCCTGGCCGCCGAGTGGACCGCGTGACCCAGGTCACGGAGTGGCTGGACGTGGTGAACGAGCACGACGAGGTCGTGGGCACCGTCACCCGCGAGGACGCCCATGCGCGCGGCCTAACCGTCCGCGTCATCAACGTCTTCCTGGTTAACCAATCAGGCCAGCTGTGGGTTCCACGCCGCACCGCGCACAAACGCCTGTTCCCCGGCTGCCTCGACATGAGCGTAGGCGGACACGTGGAACGCGGCGAGACGTACGAGCAGGCTTTCCGCCGCGAGACGCAGGAGGAACTGAACCTGAACGTGGATGACCTCCCCTGGCGGCAGATCGCCCGCTTTGGCCCACGCGACGGCCTGAGTGCTTTCATGCACGTGTACGAGCTGCGCCGCGACGACCCGCCCACCTTCAACCCGGACGATTTCAGCAGCGCCGAGTGGCTCACGCCCGCCGAACTCCTGCGCCGCATCGAGCAGGGCGACCCCGCCAAGGGCGACCTGAACCGGCTCGTGCAGCTGTGCTACGGGGTGGGCCGTGCGTGACACGCCGTTTTTGCTTGCGCGAGTCCATCTGCCTGAGGATGACCGGCGACCCTGCCTGATACAGAAGCTGGATGACCCGTATATGGGACCCATGGACGGCAGCGTCTTCAGCTTCCATCGCGCCGGAGAGCTGGTGAAGGCGTACACATGGTGGGAGAACCATGACCCAGAGGTCATCGGGCGCGGTGGGCACGGCGTCATCCGGATCATGCCCATGACCCTGGACCTCTGGACGCACATGAAGCCCGGTACGTCCCTGGCTATGACACATGAACGCCTGCACGCGCAGGTCACTCAGTCCCTGATGGAGAATCAAGCATGACAGTCCCCAAGGTGTTTATTGACGGTGAGGCCGGAACGACCGGTCTTCAGATCCGCTCCCGGCTGGAGGGCCGGTCGGATATCGAGTTGCTGAGCATCGACCCGGCGCGGCGCAAGGATGCGGACGCGCGGGCGGAATTGCTGAACGCAGCGGACGTGTCGATCCTGTGCCTGCATGACGACGCGGCGCGCGAGGCGGTCACGCTGACGACGAACCCGGCCTCAAGGCTGCTGGATGCGAGCACGGCGCACCGGGTGAATCCGGCGTGGGTGTTTGGTTTCCCGGAGTTGAACGCGGGGCAGGCGGACGCGATCCGCGCGGCGCGCTTCGTGGCGAACCCCGGCTGTTACAGCACCGGCGCGATCTCGCTGCTGGCCCCACTGACGGGCGCGGGCCTGATCCCGGCGGACTTCCCGGTCAGCATCCAGGGGTACAGCGGCTATACCGGGGGGGGCCGGGCGCTGGTGGACGCGCACGAGAGGGGCGAGGATCACCCGATGAAGGGCGCGTTCCTGAGTTACGCGCTGGGGCTGGAGCACAAGCACATTCCCGAGACGATGCGCTACGGGGGATTGACCCGCACGCCGATCTTCACGCCGAACGTGGGCGCGTGGGCGCAGGGCATGACCGTGACCATCCCCCTGCACCTGCGCGAGCTGGGCACCACGCCGGACGCGCTGCACGCGGCGCTGAATGCGCATTACGCCGGGCAGCGGTTCGTGCGGGTGTTCGAGATGAGCGATAACCCTGAGGTGCTGGACCCGCAGACCCTGAACGGCACGAACGACCTGGAGCTGTTCGTGTACCCGTCCGCGGACGGCGAGCGGGCGCTGCTGGTCGCGCGGCTGGACAATCTCGGGAAGGGCGCGGGCGGCGCGGCGGTGCAGAACCTGAACCTGATGCTGGGTCTGGAGGGCTGAGGTGCCGTCCGGCGCGAGCAAGCTGGACATCAACCGCGGCACGACGCTGTGCATGAGCGTGTCGGCCCGACCCAGCAACTTCGGGACGCGCTTTCACAATCACCTGTACGCGGCGCTGGGTCTGGATTTCGTGTACAAGGCGTTCGCCGTGCAGGACATCGCGGGGGTCGTGGCGGGCCTCCGGGCGCTGGGTGTGCGGGGCTGCGCGGTCAGCATGCCGTTCAAGGAGGCGGTGATTCCGCTGCTGGACGAACTGGACGCCTCGGCGGCGGCCATCGGGTCGGTGAACACCATCGTGAACACCGGCGGGCACCTGAAGGCCTTCAACACCGATTACACCGCCATTCAGCTGCTGATCGAGCGGCACGCGCTGAACCGGGACGCGCGGGTGGTGCTGCGCGGCAGCGGCGGCATGGGGAAGGCCGTGGCGAGCGCTCTGCGCGACGCGGGCTTCACGCGTGGCGTGATCGTCGCCCGCAACGGGGGGGTCGGGCGGGACCTCGCGCAGAGGTGCGGCTGGGACTGGCACCCTACCACGCCCGACATAGAGGACGGCGACCTGCTCGTGAACGTTACGCCGCTGGGCATGGCGGGCGGCGCGGAAGAGCACGACTTGGCCTTCACGCCTGACGCTATCGCGCGGGCGGGCACGGTGTTCGACGTGGTCGCCCTGCCGGGCGAGACGCCCCTGATCGTGGAGGCCCGGCGGCAGGGGAGACCCGTCGTGACCGGGCTGGAGGTCGTGGCGTTGCAGGCGCTGGAGCAGTTCGTGCTGTACACCGGCGTCCGCCCCACGGACGAGCAGGTGCAGGCGGCCGTCGAGTTCGCGCGAACCTGACGCGGGGGAACAACCTGGGGCAGAGGTCGCACCGGCCTCTCCCCCCAGTTCATCGGTGGTCAGTCCTGCGCGAGGTGGGACTGCACCTGAATGTCGCCGTACGTGTCGGTCTGCTCGACGCTGAAGTTCCCTTCCTTCACGCCTTCGAGCAGCGCGGCGAAGTAGGTGGTCTGCTCGCCCCAGTCCTGCGTGGGGATGCCCCGGAAGGTGAAGGTCCGCAGGCGGCGGCCGAAGGCGCGGAGCGCGCCCAGTGCATCGGCCAGCGAGAGGCGGTCGCGGGCCAGCAGGGGCACCTCGACCTGCCGCACGGCGTTCTGCGCCGCCTGCACGAGTTTCGCGAGGCTGCCCTGCGGGTTGCGGGGCCGTTCACGGCGCGGGAGGGTCACGGGCACGGCGCGGGCGGGGATCAGGCCCTCGCGTTCGCGGCGGCGCGCGGCCAGGAAACCCACGAGCGCATCCAGTTCCGCCAGCGCCTCCACGCCGTCCAGAACGTCGTCCAGCGGCTCAAACCAGTCGCCGCCCGCCTTCGGTTCGTCGGGTTCGGGTTGCGGCAGCAGCAATCGGGCCTTCAGGGCGATGACCGCCGCCAGGGTGGGCAGCAGGTCTGGGTGCGCGTCATTCAGCGGGCCGCCCGTGACTGCCTGCGCCCATGCCAGCACGTCCCGCGTGAGGGTCAGCAGGGGCACCTCGCCCGGCTGGACGCGTCCGGTGCGCAGCGCGGAGGCCAGTTCCGCCAGGGTGCCGCTGAACGCGGGCAGCGCCACGCTGAAGCCCACCCCGGCCGGGGGCGGCGGGGTGGGAGTGGGCAGCGCGGGCGCGGCAGTCACGGCAGGTGGGTTACAGGGTCAGGAAGCCGACTTTCTCGCGCACTTCCGCCATGATCGGCTGCGCGATCGCGCGGGCCTCGCGCGCCCCCTGAGCCAGGGCGTCGCGCACGAAGTCCGGGTCGGCCTTCAGCGTCTCGGCCCTTTCTTGGATGGGCGTCAGGTGCGCGGTGATGCCGGTCATGAGCTGTTTCTTGCAGTCGATGCAGCCGATCCCGGCGGTGCGGCACCCGGCGTCCACCGTCTGGATGGTGTCCAGGTCGCTGAACAGCTTGTGGTAGTCGAAGATCAGGCACTTCTCGGGGTCGCCGGGGTCGGTGCGGCGCACGCGAGCCGGGTCGGTGGGCGCCACGCGCAGCTTCTGCCAGATGGAATCCAGCGGTTCCAGGATGCCGATGGTGCTCGTCTCGCCCTTGCTCTTGCCCATCTTGCCGTTGCCGTCCACGCCGGGAATCCGCAGCGCGTCCTTGTTGTACACGGCCCTGGGTTCAGGGAACGTCTCGCCGAACGCGTGGTTGAACTTCCGGGCGATCTCGCGCGTCAGTTCGATGTGCTGCGTCTGGTCCTCACCGACGGGCACGGTGTCGGCCTTGTACAGCAGGATGTCGGCGGCCATCAGGGCCGGGTACATCAGCAGGCCCGCCGGGACGCTCTCCAGCTGCGCGGACTTGTCCTTGTACTGCGTCATGCGTTCCAGCTCGCCGACCGGCGTGAGGGTCGTGAAGATCCACGACAGTTCCTGATGCTCGGGCACGTGCGACTGCACGAAGAACGTGACCTTGCTGGGGTCCAGGCCCACCGCGAAGTTCGCGACGGCCATCTCGAAGGTCCGCTGCGCGAGCAGTTTCGGGTCGGACGCGGCAGGGTTGGTGATGGCGTGCAGATCCACCACGCAGTAGATGGAGTTCTTCCCGAACTCCTCGCCCAGCCGCACGTAGTTGCGCATGGCCCCGAAGTAGTTCCCGATGTGCGGTTCACCTGTGGGCTGAATCCCTGAAAAGACGCGCGGCATAACCCGGAGATTCTAGCGGTGTTCAGAGGGGGTGGAGGGTGGTGTGCCCGGAACCACCCTGAACCGAGCGGAGCGAGCAGCCGGTCAGGACAGCGGTCCTGCGTTCCAGTGACGGGTGGCGCCCGCTCGCATCACCGGAACGCAGGACCGCTGGAGGTCATGCAGAACGGCTCAAACAGGGCGAGTGGGTCGCAGGCGACTGCCCACGACCCACTCCCTACTCCCCACAACCCACTTCCTACATCCCGCAACCCCTCACGCGCTGCCGCGGATGATCAGACGCGGCTCGAAGCGGCGGGCGCGGGCCGGGCCCTTGTAGCCGTTCAGGCGCGACAGCAGCAGCTGCGCGGCCTCGTAGCCCATGCTCTCGACCGGCTGATGCAGGGTGGTCAGGCCGCGCTCGGCCGCCCAGGGCTGGTCGTCGAAGCCGATCACGCGCACGTCCTGCCCGATCTTCAGGCCGCGCAGGCGGACCTCGTCCAGCAGCGCGCCCGCGAGCATGTCCGCCGAGGCGAACACCGTGCAGGGCAGCCCGGCCTCCTGCGCCTGATCGAGGACGGTGGCGGCGGTGTTGCGCGCCGCGAGGGAATCGAAGGAACTGGTGTACTCGGCGCGGATGGTGCGCCCGGCGGTGTCCAGTGCGCTCATGAAGCCGCTGCGGCGGTCTTCGAACACGCGGGTGGTGAACAGCTGGTCCAGTTCGGTCTCGACCCACACGGCGTACAGGTCGCCGCTGAACTGCGCGGCGTACTCGCCTGCCATGCGTCCGCCCGCGACGTTGTCCATGAACGAGGAATCCACGTTGTCCGCGAAGGCGTCCACGAGCACGGTGGGCTGCTGGGTGCGCAGGCGGCGTTCGTGGAACATCTGCGTGAGGTTGTACGTCGCCATGACCAGCCCGTCCGCCTGATAGGCCAGCGTGTGCGAGCCCAGGTAGCGTTCCAGGCGCGAGCGGTCCAGCAGCGGGAAGATCGCCACATCATAGCGCGCTTCCTGAAACGCCGTTTCCAGGCCGTCGAGGAGGCGCACGTAGAATTCGGTGGTCAGGACGGGCAGCAGGACGCTGATGGTGTAGCTGCGGCCGCCCGCGATGCGCCGGGCGTGCGGGTTGGGGGTGTACTCCAGGTCCGCGATGGCCTTGAGGACGCTCTCGCGCGTGGCGCCCTTGACGGCCACGTGATTGTTCAGCACCCGCGAGACGGTGCCGACCCCGACCCCGGCGTGCCGGGCTACATCCTGAATGGTGGGTTTGCGCATGATTTGGCACTCAGGATACGCCTTTTTTGGAACGGGTTCCACGCGCGTCATGAGGGCCGCTGGCCCCGCAGCGGTGCGGCGGGGACAATGCCCCCCCGGGCACGCGCCTACACTGCACCCTGACGGCTGCCCGCGCCGGGCACGACCCGCCATGAAGGAGCGACCATGACCTCAACCCGCCGCGCCGGACCCGCCCGGCCCCTCCTGATCGCCGCGCTGCTGATCCTCGCCGCCGCGCTGGCCGCCGCCCTGCTGCGCCCCCGGACCGACACCGCGACCCAGACCCCCGCCCAGGTCAGTCAGGCCAGCGGCAGTCTGCCCGCCACCGTCACGGACGCCCGCGTGGTCGCCGTGCCCCCCGGCATCCGCGAGACCAGCGTATTCGCCACCCTCCGGAGCACCGGGAACGCGGACGTCCGCATCACGGGCGTGAGCAGCCCCGCCGCCGAGCACGCCATGCTGATGGTCACCCGCACCCAGGACAACATGACCGGCATGAGCATGACCGACACCCTCACCCTCCCGGCGGGCGGCACGCTGACCCTCAGCGACACCGGCGACCACCTCATGCTCATGGACCTGAAAGAACCCCTCCAGCCCGGGCAGACCATCCCCATCAACCTGACCGACGCCCAGGGTCGCACCCTGACCATCCAGGCCCCCGTGATGAAACCATGATGACCACCGAACCCGCCCCCGGCCCGGACCTCACGACCAGCGCGCCCCCCGCGCGGCCCTGGTACGTGTCCGCCATCCTGGCCGTCGCCGCCGTGACCCTGCTCCTGCTGGGCGCCTGGGCCGCCGCCCGACTGCGCAGCCCCTACCCCTTCTTCGGGACCGCGTACCCGCAGGGCACCGCCGCGACGGGCTTCACCGGCACCGTCAGCGACACCCCCACCGCCCCGCCCCACGCCTTCACGTTCACGCCCGGGCAGGGACAGGTCACCGCCGTATTCTTCGGGTTCACACACTGCGCCAGCATCTGCCCCCTGACCCTCTCGTACCTGAACAAGGTCCGCGACGCCCTCCCCGACGACCAGAAGGCGCGCTTCCGCATCCTGCTCATCAGCGTCGACCCCGCCCGCGACACCCCGGGGCGCCTCAACGAGTACGCCTCCTACTTCGGCAAGGAAGGCGTCGGCGTGCACATCCCCGAACCACAACTGGCGACAGTCGCCCAGGCGTACGGCGTCGGCTACCAGAAGGCCGACATCAAGGGCGCCGACTACCAGATGAACCACACCACCGCCACCTACCTCATCGACGCCCAGGGCAACCTACGCGTCCTGTGGGACTACACCCAGCTCCCCCAGGTCGCCCGCGTCCAGGCGGACCTGCAACACGTCATGGAGACCCAATGAGCGCCACGCCCGCCACGCTCAACCCCACCCTGGCCGACCTCCTGAGCCCCAGCCCCGACCTCCTCTTCCTGATCCCCACACTGCTCGTCGCCGCCGCGTACGCCTGGGGCTCCCTCCGCGCGCACCGTGATGGACGCGGCCAGGACTGGCCCGCCTGGAAAGCCGCCCTGTTCACCCTCGGCGTCCTCCTGCTGCTCATCACCACCCAGAGCCGCGCTGCGACCCTCACCCAGAGCAGCATGGCCCTCTACATGACCCGCCTCATGGTCCTCGCGGAAGTCGTCCCGCCCCTCCTCATCCTCGGCCTGCCCCGCCTGCGCCCCGACCCCCGGCGCGGCCTCGGGAGGGTCCTCAACCTCCTGCTCGACCCCTGGGTGGCCCTGGCCCTCTGGACCGCCGTCATCATCTACTGGAACGTCCCCGCCGGCTTCAACGCCAGCGTCGTCAGCAACACCGCCGCCACCCTCCTGCCGGGGCTGTACCTGCTGAGCAGCCTGCTCGTCTGGAGCGTCATCCTCCGCCCCCTCCCTACCGTGCAACCCGCCGACATCGGCTCACGCGGCTGGTTCGGCCTCCTCGCCGCCCTCCCCATGATGGGCGTCGCCAGCGTCTGGCTCTACAGCCCCCGCGTCCTCTACACTCCCTACGTCAACGCCCTGTGCCTCTGGAATTACACCCCCCTCCAGAACCAGCAGCTCAGCGGTTGGATCATGATGCTCGCCGGCCTCCCCGCGCTGGCCCTCGCGTTCATCCAGCTGTTTGCGTGGCTGATCAAACTGTCCGAAACGCAGGGCATGCCGCCCGCACGGTCCACGGTCGAGACGCCGGATTCAGAAGGTTGAGTTGCCCACCCCCCAACCCCCCTACCCAAAGGGCAGGGGGGCTTTTCGCTGCGCTCGGCCAAGAGATTTGACTTGATCGGCGGTTCTTTGATGAGTGGTGACGTGTCCGGCCTCAACGCCATGCTGCCGTGAAGATGGAAGGCCCGGACGCTGCGCGTCCGACGGCTCGGGGTGATCTGCGACGGCTGGCCCGGCAAGCAGGTGCGGGCGGCTGAGCGACCTGACGACCCTCTCCCTTCGTGGGAGAGGGTGCCCCGCAGGGGCGGGTGAGGGGGCGTGTGACCCGCTGAACTGCTCACCGCCACCCAGCTCGCTGTCCCCTTCATTTTCTGTCCATTCGCTCAGTCGGGTATGTGGTGGGCGGGGTAGCCTGCGCGCATGTATGACGTGGTGGTGGTGGGTGCGGGGTTGGCGGGCCTGACGGCGGCGCGGGTGCTGTCGCGGGCGGGGGAGAGGGTGCGGGTGCTGGAGGCCGCGCCGGAGGTCGGGGGGCGCGTGCGGTCGCGGGTGGTGGGTGGGTTCGTGCTGGACGCGGGGTATCAGGTGCTGTTCCCGGCGTACCCGGCGGTGCGGCGGCACGTGAACCTGGGGGCGCTGGATCTGTTGGCGATTCCGCCGGGTGCGGTGGTAGTGCGGGGTGCGAAGCGGGAGACGTTGGGGAGTCCGTTCGGGGACCTGGCGGCGCTGCCGGGGACGCTGGCGGCACGGTCACTGGGCGTGGCGGATAAGGCGCGCGTGGCGGCGCTGGCGCTGCGGTTGCGCGCACCCGCGCCGTTCGAGTTGCTGCGCGGTGCGGACGAGTCCACAGCAACCTACCTGCGGCGGCAGGGGTTCAGTGAAGGCGCGCTGGATGCGTTCTTTCGGCCGTTCTTCGGGGGGATCTTCCTAGACCGCAGCCTGGGCACGAGTGCGCGGCTGTTCCGGTACTACTTCCGGATGCTGATGGAGGGCGGCGCGGCGCTGCCCCGCGTGGGCATGGGGGCGCTGACGGAGCAGCTCTCACAGGGGCTGGATGTCAGTCTGAACGTCCCGGTGCAGCGGCTGAGCACGCACGCGGGGCACGTGACGGTGCATGCGGCGGCGGGGGAGCTGGAGGCGCGTCAGGTGATCGTGGCGACCGATCCGGGCACCGCGGCCCGCCTGACGGGTGCGGACGTGGCGCGCGGCAGTGTAAGAAGCACGTACCTGTACTACGCCAGCGCCGAGCAGATCGACCGGGAGACGCGCCTGCTGCTGAACGCCGAGGACGGCTTCATCAACAACGCCCACTGGCTCGGCAACGCCGTGCCGGGCCGCGCCCCGGCGGGCGGGCACCTGCTGACCGTGACGGTCCTGGGTGAGCCGGACCTGGACGACGACGCGCTGGACGCCCGCGTGCGCGGTGAACTGGGTCGCTGGTACCCGCCGGCGCAGGTGCAGGCGCTGCGCACCCTGCTCGTGGAACGCATCCAGCACGCACAGTACCCGCAGCCACCCGAGTACGCCGCCGTGCTGCCCGGCCACGCGACGCCCCTGCCGGGCGTGATCATCGCCAGCGAGGCCACCGCCATGAGCGGCATCCAGGGCGCGATGGAAAGCGGCGAGAAGGCCGCCGCGATCGTCCTGAACGACCCGGTCGGCATGAGCCGACCACGGGGAGCGTGATGGCCGTGGCGGGCAGCGGGGCGCGTCTGGATCATCTGGTGGTGGCGGCCCGTTCGCTGGCGGAGGGGCGGGACTGGCTGGAGGGTCGCCTGCGCGTGCCGCTCCAGCCGGGCGGGGAGCACGAGCTGTTCGGCACGCACAACCTGCTGCTGTCGCTGGGGCCGGACGCGTACCTGGAGGTGATCGCCGTGAACCCGGCCGCGCCGCCGCCCGCGCGGGCCCGCTGGTTCGCGCTGGACACGCCGGGGATGCAGGAGCGGCTGTCGCACGGTCCGGCTCTGGTGCACTGGGTGGCGCAAGTGCCGCAGGTGCCGGGCAGGCCGGACGCGCTGCCGCTGTCGCGCGGGGAGAACCGCTGGGTGCTGACCGTCCCGGCAGACGGGGGCCTGCCCGGCGGTGGGGCCATGCCGTCCCTGATTCACTGGTTGACGCCGCCGCCGCCCACGCGCCTGCCGGACGTGGGTGTGCGCCTGTCGGGCCTGCGGCTGGGTTCGCCCGAACCGGACGGGCTGCGCGCGGCGCTGGACGCCCTGCGTTTCCAGGGTGAGGTGGAGGTCGTGGAGGCCCCGCAGGTCGAGCTGCGCGCCACGCTGGACACGCCGCACGGGCCGGTGGAGTTGTAGACGTGCGTCCGGCAGTGTTGACCCCTGCGGCCTGGGGTGCGCCACAATGGACGCCATGAGCACCCAGACTGCCCGCCCACCCGTGGATCTCGACTGGAACACGCTGGGATTCAGTTACGTCCGCACCGATGAGCGCTACCTGTCGCACTGGCGGGATGGCGCGTGGGACGCCGGGACGCTGACGCTGGACAACGTGCTGCACATCAGTGAAGGCAGTACGGCACTGCACTACGGTCAGCAGTGCTTCGAGGGCCTCAAGGCGTACCGCGCGGCGGACGGCAGCATCAACCTCTTCCGCCCGGATCAGAACGCGGCGCGCATGCAGGCCAGCTGCCGCCGCCTCCTCATGCCGGAGGTCAGCACGGAGCAGTTCATCGAGGCGTGCCGTCAGGTCGTGCAGGCCAACGAGCGCTGGCTGCCCCCCTACGGCAGTGGCGGCGCGCTGTACCTGCGCCCGTACGTGATCGGCGTGGGGGACAACATCGGCGTGCGCAGCGCCCCGGAATTTCTGTTCGGCGTGTTCTGCATTCCCGTCGGCGCGTACTTCAAGGGTGGCCTGACCCCGCACAACTTCATGACCAGCGAGTACGACCGCGCCGCGCCGCACGGCACGGGCGCCGCGAAGGTCGGCGGGAACTATGCCGCGAGCCTCATGCCCGGCGCGCAGGCCAAGGACCGCCACTTTGCGGACGCGATCTACCTTGATCCGGCGACCCACACGAAGATCGAGGAGGTCGGCGCGGCGAACTTCTTCGCCATCACGAAGGATGGGCAGACATTCATCACGCCCAAGTCGCCCAGCATCCTGCCCAGCATCACGAAGTACAGCCTGCTGTGGCTGGCCGAGCACCGCCTGGGCCTGAACGTCGTCGAGGGGGACGTGTACATCGACCGCCTGGATGAGTACGCCGAGGCGGGCGCGTGCGGCACGGCTGCCGTCATCACGCCCATCGGTGGCATCCAGCACGGCGACACCTTCCACGTGTTCCACAGCGAAACCGAGGTTGGGCCCATCACGCGCCGCCTGTACGACGAACTGGTCGGCATCCAGTCCGGCGACCGCGAGGCGCCCGAGGGCTGGATCGTCAAAGTTTGAGGGCGTAGGACGCAGGAGGCGGTTCGCGCTGTGCGGGCCGCCTCTCGTGTTTACCGCGAGAGGTGGATGGGGGTGACGGTCGCAGCGGTCAGGTCCAGTTCCGCGTCGGCCTGGGTTTCGGCGGGGGTATCGCCCCAGGCCTGCATGATCAGCCCCCGCGCACCGCGTTCGCGGGCGGCGCTGCACGTGGCGCGCAGCAGGGCGTGACGCAGGGTGGTGTGGCGCCACGCCGGGTGGACACCGGGGCTGCCCACCGTCATCGTGTCGCCCTCCAGCCACGCGCGGCAGATCCCGACGCCTTGCCCGGAGGCGTCTAGCGCCACGTGACTCATGGTGTCGTCCGATCCGTGCGCGCCGGGGATGAGGTCTGGGTTGCCCACGAGCGTGTGGCCCAGCCGGTCGGCGTACGTGGCCTGCGCCTGTCGCCGAACAGTCAGGTTCGGCACGGCGGCCAGCGGCAGAAGGCGGAGCCCCTCTGGAATCGGGGTGTCCGGGGTGGGCAGTGGGCCGCGCCAGTCGGTGAACTGTCCGGCCTGCCGCCAGCCGAGCCTGCGCAGGGCCTCTATGGGCAGCAGGGCGTCGTCTGCGTACGCGCTCAGGGTCGCGCCGGACGTCAGGGCCGCGCGCAGGAGGTCCAGGGCGACCTGGGCCTGTCGGGGGCCGGGGCGCGCGCCCCCCAGCACCTCCAGGTCCACGCGGGGGGTGCGGCGCAGGGCGATCACCCCTGCACCATCCTCTGCCGTCCACGCCGATACTAGCTGGGGTAGGAGAGGGCGCAGGTCTTGCACGCCGCAGCTCAGCAGGTCCGACAGGGCTGGGAGCGCCAGCTGGGGCTGTACGGCCGTCGGGAGCTTCACTGGAACAGCAGAGGGAGTCCGCGCCGCCGAACCTGCCCCCCCTGACGCGCGCGCCTGCCCTGAGCGTTTTCTTCATGTTCAGAACTGGGTTCAGCGGCGTCCTGGGGGGCGCGGCTAGACTGGCGTTCATGAGTGAAGCGCTTCCGCTGGATCACGGTCACCTGCAGAAACTGGTCACGGCGGACCTGGTGCGTCCCGATCACCTGCTCGGCGCCCACGTCGTTACAGAGAACGGCGTGGAGGGCGTCCGCTTTGGCGTGTGGGCGCCCAACGCGCATCACGTGAGTGTCGTGGGGGACTTCAACGGCTTCAACGGCTTCGACAACCCCATGCAGCGCCTTGACTTCGGGTTCTGGGGCGCGTTTGTGCCCTCGGCCCGGCACGGGCAGCGGTACAAGTTCCGCGTGACCGGCCCGGACGGCCGCACCGAGGACAAGATGGACCCGTACAGTACGTTCTTCGAGGTGCGGCCCGCGACCGCCAGTATTGTCTGGGAGCAGCCATTCGACTGGTCCGACACCGGCTGGATGGAGCACCGCAGCGCGGGCTTCGACCGCCCGGTCAGCATCTATGAGGTACACTTGCCGTCCTGGGCGCGCCGGGAGGACGGGTGGTTCCTGAACTACCGCGACCTCGCGCACCGCCTGGGTGAGTACGTGCAGTTCATGGGGTACACGCACGTGGAACTCCTGGGCGTCATGGAACACCCCTTCGACGGTTCGTGGGGGTATCAGGTGACCGGGTACTACGCGCCCACGAGCCGCATGGGCAGCCCGGAGGATTTCAAGTACCTCGTGAATCACCTGCATGGCCTGGGCATCGGCGTGCTCCTGGACTGGGTGCCCGGGCACTTCCCGACCGACAGCGCGGGCCTAGCGCACTTTGACGGCACGCCCCTGTTCGAGTACGCCGACCCCCGCAAGGGCTTCCATCAGGACTGGAACACGTACATCTTCGACTACGGCCGCAACGAGGTCGTGATGTTCCTGGTCGGCTCGGCCCTGAAATGGCTCCAGGACTTCCACGTGGACGGCCTGCGCGTGGATGCGGTGGCCAGCATGCTGTACCTGGACTTCTCCCGCACCGAGTGGATCCCGAACGTGCACGGCGGCCGCGAGAATCTCGAAGCGATCGCGTTCCTCAAGCGCCTGAATGAGGTCGTGCATCACATGGCGCCGGGCTGCATGATCATCGCGGAGGAGAGCACTTCGTTCCCCGGCGTGACCACCCCGAGCCCCTTTGGCCTGGGCTTCGACTACAAGTGGGCGATGGGCTGGATGAACGACAACCTCGGGTACTTCGAGCAGGACCCGCTGTGGCGCAAGCACCACCACCACGCGCTGACGTTCTTCAACGTGTACCGCACCAGCGAGAACTACGTGCTGGCCATCAGTCACGACGAGGTCGTGCACCTGAAAAAGAGCATGGTCATGAAGATGCCCGGCGACTGGTACCAGCAGCGCGCCGGGTACCGCGCGTTCCTGGCCCTTATGTGGGCCACGCCCGGCAAGAAACTGCTGTTCATGGGTCAGGAGTTCGCGCAGCCCACCGAATGGAACCATGACGTGGGCCTGCCCTGGCACCTCGCGGATCACCCGGACCACCGGGGCGTGCTGAACCTCGTGCGGCGCCTGAACGGCCTGTATCGCACCCGCCCGGACTGGCACGTGGCCGACACCCGCGAGGAGGGGCTGCTGTGGGTGAACGCGGACGACGTGGACAACAGTGTGTACGCCTTCTTGCGCCGCGACCCGGTCGGCGGCTCCTGGAGCGTGATCGTCGCGAACCTGACGCCCGTGTACCGCGACGTGTATCCGGTCGGCGTGCCGCAGGGCGGCGCGTACCGCGTGCTGCTGTCCACGGATGACGGCGAGTTCGGCGGATTCGGCACGCAGCAGCCCGACCTGACTGCCCGCGAGGAAGGCTGGCACGGGCAGACGCATCACTTGCGCGTGAACCTCGCGCCGAACAGCGTGCTGGTCCTGACCCCCACGGAGGCTACGGTCGTCAGTGACGTCCGCTGACCGCCGTGCTTGAATGCAGCGCGTGACGACCCCGCCCGAGCCCCGCCCCACCCCGGACGCCCTGACCGCGCTCAGCTTCGTGCTGCTGGCTGCCCTGGCCGGCCTGCTGCTGTGGCCCCTGATCAGCGGCGGCGCGGCCCCCAGCCCGTACCTGATCGGGGCGCTCCTGCTGGCCCGGCTGGGCGTGCAGCTGCTGCGCGCTCGCCGTGACCCGCGCCTGCGCCGCCCGGTCAGCTGGGCGCTGGACCTGCTGATCATCGCGCTGATCTTCAACGTCGCCAGCCGCCAACCCAGCTGACCTGTTGTCTGGCTAGGGCCCTGGTGCGTGCGGGTCGGTGCCCAGGTGGGCTGGGCAGGTGACCCGGGCAGGCGCACGGCCCAGCGTCTGAAGTGGGGCAGACCTGTGACACGCTGCGGGGGCAGCGGCGCTGGCGTACCCTGGCGGCCCTGCGATCCGGACGCCCCCAGTGTGGGGTTGCTCACTTTCTAACGCCGAATGCCTGAAAGCGGCGCAGAATGTCCGATGTGATCCTCAAAGTTCTGGGCCGCGCGTTGCGGGGACCGCACCGCCTGCACGCCACCTACGAACGCCTCCTGGGCACCGAGGTGGAGGTGCAGGTAGTCGCCCGCACCGCCGAACAGGCCCACCACGCCGAGCAGGCCGCCCTCACGGAGATCGAGCGGCTGACCGGCGTGCTCAACCGGTTCGATCCTCACAGCGAACTGCGCCGCTGGCAGGCGCGGCTGGGTGACACCCACGTGCCCCTGAGCCTGGAGCTGCTGCACGTCCTGCGCCTCGCGGATCATTGGCGGACCCTCAGTGGCGGCGCCTTCCACCCCGGTGCGGACGCCCTGGGGGCCCTGTGGCAGCAGGCGCAGGTCCTCGGCGCGCCCCCCTCTGCCGAACTGCTCGCGCGCGGCGTCAGTGCGCTACGCGCGGCCCCCTGGACGCTGCATGCCGATGGGAGCGCCACCCTGCACGCCGGCGGCCCGCTCGGCCTGAACGCTCTGGCCAAGGGGTACGTCGTGGACCGGGCGGCGCTGGTCGCGTCGCGCTGCGCGGGCGTGCGCAGCGTCCTGATCAACGCGGGCGGCGACCTGCGCGTCATCGGCGCGGCGCAGGTGAACGTCCTGATCGCCGACCCGTTCACCGCGCGTGATGACGCCCCGCCCGCCGGGCGGGTCCGCGTGAAGAATCAGGCGCTCGCCACCAGCGGCCGCGCGCACCGGGGCTTCCAGGTGAACGGCACGCACTACTCGCACGTGATCGACCCGCGCAGCGGTCAGCCCGTGCAGGACGTGCCGGGCGTGACCATCACGGCGCCTGAATGCGTCACCGCTGACGCCCTGGCGACCATCCTGAGCGTGCTGGGCCCCCAGGCCGGCCTGACGCTGATGAGGACCCTGCCCGGCTGCGAGGCGCTGATCATCACGGCTGCCGGGCAGCGGCACGCCACGCCCGGCTGGCGCGGCACAGACCCGCAGGTCCCGCCCGCCGCCCGGGGCCAGCGCCGGGCCCTGTTAACCGCCCGCTAACGTGCGGGCGGCACCCTGCCCGCAGGAGGATTCACCCCATGACCCACACGCGCCGCCGTTTCCTGCATACCCTCGGCCTGACCGCCGCTGCCCTGACCACCGCCCGCTTCAGCCCCGCCCAGGCCGCCGCCACCACGCCCAGCGCGAAGAAATGGCCCACCGGTATGGCCCTGGACGTGACGTTCACGGTCGCCACCAAGGCTACCGGGCGCGTGAAGCGGCCCTTCGTGGCCGTGTGGATCGAGGATGAGGCTGGGAATACCGTCCGGAACCTGACCGTGTGGGTGCAGCAGTCGCGCCTGAATCCCCGCTGGCTGTCCGAACTGCGCCGCTGGTACCGCGGGAACGCCGATCAGCTGGAAACGGTCAGCAGCGCCACCCGCAACCCCGGCACGTATGCCGTCGCGTGGGACGGCAAGACGGACAAGGGCGCGCTGGCCTCCCAGGGCACGTACTACGTGTGCGTGGAAGCGGCCCGCGAGCACGGCCCGTACTCGCTGGTGCGCGAGAAGGTCACTGTGGGGGCGACCAGTTTCAAGAAGGCCCTGACCGCCGACAACGACATCGAGGCGGCCAGTGTCGCTTTCGGCAAAGCCTGACGCGGGCGCGGCCCGGCCCGCGCCGCGCCCCCGCACCCTGAAGGCCCGCACGAACGTCTGGCTGCGCTGGGCGCACACGTACACCAGCATGATCAGCCTGCTGGTCGTGCTGTTCTTCAGCCTGACCGGCATCACCCTGAACCACCCGGACTGGGTGTTCGGCACGAAGGACGTCACGCGGACCGTGCAGGGCACCCTCCCGGCCGGCTGGATCACGAACGGCCAGCCGGACTGGCTGACGGTCGCGGAGGAACTGCGCGCCCAGCAGGGCCTGAGGGGCCGGGCGACTGACCCGCGCGCCGATGATCAGGAAGCCGACATCTCCTTCCTGGCGCCCGGCTACAGCGCCGACACGGTCATCAACGTGAAGACCGGCACGTACGAGACCACCATCCTGGAACAGGGCGCGGTGGCCGTCATGAACGACCTGCACAAGGGCCGCGACGCCAGCCCCGCCTGGAAGTGGGTGATTGACCTGAGCGGCGCGTTCCTGACCCTCATCTCACTGACCGGGCTGGGCATCCTGCTGTACCTGAAAAAGACCCGCGTGCAGGCCCTGACCGTTATGGGGATCGGCGCCGTGCTGACCGCGCTGCTCGCGTGGCAGGGGAGTCAATGACTCCCGCCCTCCAGGGCATAGGCTCACCCTCCCACGGCGCGCCGGGAGGGTGAGTTCTGTTGCGCCTCCCGCACTTCGGGGCCGGGCGCGCCCGCTATGCTGCGCCGCATGACCGATGACCGCCACCGCCGCCCCGAGGACGTCCGCGCCTTCTACGACGCGCACCGCACCGTCCGCCAGTACGAGAACCACGAGGACGGCACACCCCTGCCGCTGCCCGACGATCACCTGGACGTGATCCTGCACGCCGCGCAGCGCGCCCCGACCGACGCGACCGCGCAGCTGTACTCCCTGATCCGCCTGACCCGCCCGGACGTGCGGGCCCGCGTGGCGGACCTGAGCACGAACGCGCACATTGCGACGGCCAGCGAGGCGTTCGTCGTGTGCGCCGATGTGCGCCGCGTGGGCCGCGTACTGGAGGTCGCCGGGAAGCAGCCGGGGCACTGGCCTGCCATCGCCGTGCACTTCGGCATCGGGGACGCCGTCATGGCCGGCACGAACCTCCTGACCGCCGCGGAGATGCTGGGCTACCAGGGCTGCTGGATCGGCGGCGTTCTGAACGGCCTGGATGGCATCATCGATGAACTGAAGTTGCCGCAGGGCGTGCTCCCGTTCGCGGCGCTCACCATCGGCCGGCCCGCCGAGCACGCCCCGTACCGGCCGCGCGTGCCCCGCCCCCTGGTGATTCACACCGACGAGTACCACACCGGGACCGACGACGAGATCCGACACGCGACCGAGGTCATGAACCCCATCGCGGCGCGGGGCGGGCAGCCCGGTGACTGGGCGCGCCTCCTGACCATGTATTTCGGGCAGGGCGGCGGCATGGAGAAACGCGAACCTGCGCTCGTGGCCGCCCTGAAGCGCCAGGGCCTCTGGTCCGGAAACGAGTAAGGCCACAGGGCCGTCCTGGGAGCATGCTGCGCGCCCTGCCGACCTGCCCTGAACCCCAGTCCCGCGCTCGGGCCCTGCTGGCCCTCACGGTCCACGGGGCCGGACTGTGCGTCCTGGCGGCCCTGATTGGCCTGGGCGGCTGGGTACCTGCGCCCACGACCGTCTGGCTGGACCGCGCGGGCACCGTGCTGGTGGTCCTGGGGGGCCTTCCAGACGGCCGGGGTGGACGCCGCCGTGAACGCCGGACTGGGCCGCGGTGGGCGCGGCGCGGGGCTACCCTGGCCGCTGATCCTGCGGCTGGGCGTGGCGGGCGTCACCTGCTTCATTCTGGAAGGCGCGCTGCGGCTGATCTGAAGGTCTGCCCGCCCGGCATGCGGCGGCCTTCGTAGAATGCGCGGGTGAGCGACCCCAAGCCCGCCCCCACCTATGACCTGACCACCCTGGCTGCCCGCGCGGGCGAGGAGGCCCGCCCGAACCGCGCGCCCGCGCTGGTCGAGCCGATCTACCAGAGCACCGTGTACGCCTTCGCGGACCTGGACGACCTGGACCGCGCCATGAGTGGCCAGGAACCCGCCGCGTTCTACTACCGCAACGGCACCCCGAACGCCGCGACCCTGGAGCGCGCCCTGGCCACCCTGGAGGGCACCGAAGCGGCGCTGGTGGCCGCAAGTGGCATGGCCGCGATCAGCGCGGCGCTGCTGGGCGTGCTGAAGGCCGGGGATCACGTGATCACGGACGCCCGAGTGTACGGCGTAACGTACGCGCTGCTGGCCGAGGAATTCCCCCGCCTGGGGATCGAGGTGTCCTTCGTGGACGCCTGCGACCTGAACGAGGTGGAGGCCGCCTTCCGTGAGAACACCCGCGTCGTGCACGTCGAGAGCCTCACGAACCCGCTGCTGACCGTGCCGGACGTGCCCGCCCTGGCCCGCCTCGCCCACGCGCGCGGGGCGCTGCTGAGCGTGGACAACACCTTCGCCAGCCCCGCCATGTTCCGCCCCGCCGAGCACGGCGCGGACCTCGTCACGCACTCGGTCAGCAAGTACCTCAGCGGGCACTCCACGGCGTTCGGCGGCGTGCTGTGCGCCTCGGCGGAACTCGTGGCGCTGGCCCGCACGCGCCTGCTGCGCCTGGGCGGCACCATCAGCGCCTTCGACGCCTGGATGACCATGCAGGGCCTCAAGACGCTGGGCCTGCGCATGCGTGCCCACAGCGGCAACGCGCAGGCCATCGCGGACGTCCTCGTGAACCACCCGCGCGTGAAGGCCGTGTACCACCCGGGCCTCAGTGACCACCCGCAGTTCCACCTGGCCATGGACCTGTTCCCGCAGGGCTTCGGCGGGATGCTCAGCGCCGACATTGAGGACGCGCCCCGCTTCGTGAAGGCCCTGGCCGGACGCATCCCGCTCGCGCCGTCCCTCGCGGACGTCGTGACCACGCTGTCCTGGCCGTGGGGCACCTCGCACCGCCCCCTGCCCGAAGCCGAGCGCCGCCGCCTGGGCATCACCCCGAACCTGCTGCGCCTGAGCATCGGCATCGAGGACATCGGTGACCTGCTCGGCGATTTCGAACGCGCTCTGGACGAGTAAACCGCTGCCGGTGGGTGCAGGTGTCCGGCAGCGGGTGGCAGATTGAACGTCACCTCGCTTACCGTCACCTGCTCTCATGAAGGCGCACAGTGGCGCGCATGACGACCTCCCGTGAAGTGCAGCTCGCCGCGCGCCCCGTCGGCGCCCCCAGAGACAGCGATTTCAACCTCGTGGACCTGAACCTCCCCGCGCCTGCCACCGGGCAGGTTCAGGTGCACAACCTCTACCTGACCGTTGACCCGTACATGCGCGGCCGCATGAACGACGCCAAGAGCTACTCCGCCCCCTTCGCTCTCGGCGAGACCATGACCGGCGGCGCGGTCGGTGTCGTCACGCACAGCGAGGACGCTGCCGTGCCCGTGGGCGCCCACGTCCTGCACGACCAGGGCTGGCGCACGCACGCCAACCTCGACGCAAAGCGCGTGAAGGTGCTGCCCGCACTGCCCGGCGTGCCCCTCAGCGCGTACCTGGGCGTGCTCGGCATGCCCGGTCTGACCGCCTACGCGGGCCTGCTGCGCGTGGCGGAATTCAAGGCCGGGGACGTGGTCTTCGTATCCGGCGCAGCCGGAGCGGTCGGCAGCGCCGTCGGGCAGATCGCCCGCCTCAAGGGCGCCTCGCGCGTCATCGGCAGCGCGGGCAGTGCGGACAAGGTGCGGCACCTCGTGGATGACCTGCGTTTCGACGCGGCCTTCAACTACAAGGACGGCCCGGTCGCCGAGCAGCTCAGGGCCGCCGCGCCCGACGGGATCGACGTGTACTTCGACAACGTGGGCGGCGAGCACCTCGAAGCGGCCATCAGCAGCATGCGCCCGCACGGCCGCGCCGCCATCTGCGGCATGATCAGCCAGTACAACGCCACCGAACCCACCCCCGCACCCCGCAACCTCGTGCAGGTCATCGGCAAGCAGCTCACGCTGCGCGGCTTCCTGGTCAGCCCGCACTACGACCTGTTCGATACCTTCGCGCAGGAAGTCGGCGCGTGGATCGCCAGCGGCGAACTGAAATTCGACGAGACGGTCGTCGAGGGAATCGACCAGACGCCTGCCGCGTTCATGGGCCTGCTCCAGGGGCAGAACACCGGCAAGATGATCGTCAAACTGTAAGGGCCAAGGGGAGAGGGCCGGACACGCCAAGCGTCCGGCCCTCTGTCCTGTGTTCGCTTACGCCAGTGCGGCGATGACGGCGTTCGTGAACTCCTCGGTCCCGGCGGTCCCGCCGAGGTCACGGGTGCGGGGCCCCTCGACGAGCACCTTGTTGACGGCGTTGTCGATGCGGCGGGCCGTCTCGTGATCACCGATGTGATCAAGCATCAGGACGGCCGCCAGCATGGTCGCGGTGGGGTTGCTGATGCCCTGGCCAGCGATGTCGGGCGCGCTGCCGTGCACCGACTCGAAGATGCCGAACTTGTCGCCCACGTTGCCGCTCGCGGCGATGCCCAGCCCACCGACCAGCCCGGCGGCGAGGTCGGAGAGGATGTCACCGAACATGTTCGTCATGACCATCACGTCGAACTGCTGGGGGTTGCGCACGAGCTGCATGGCGGCGTTGTCCACGATCATGGTGCTGGTGTTCAGGCCGTCCACGGTCTTGGCGTGGTCGAGGATGGTGTTCAGGAACAGGCCCTGCGTGACGGGCAGCACGTTGGCCTTGTGCACGACCGTCAGGCGCCCGGAGCGCTTCATGGCGAGGTCCGCGGCGAACTTGCCGATGCGCTCGCTGGCGTCCTTCGTGATGACCGTGTCGGCAATGGCCGTGTCGCCGTAGCGGCGCTCCTGCTCGACGTACAGGCCCTGGGTGTTCTCGCGGACGATCACCAGATCGACGTTCTCGTACGCGCCGGGCACGGGGCGGGTCTTGGTGGGGCGCACGTTGGCGTACAGGCCGTACTTCTGGCGCAGGTGACGGATCGCGCCGAAGAACCCGGCGGGTTTCTCGCCGCTGGGGCTGGTGGCCGCGCCGAACAGGGTCGCGTGGGTGTTCTCCACGGCGTCGTACGTGGCCTGCGGCACGCTGGTGCCGTGGTCGAGGTAGTACTCGTACCCGGCCTCGGCTTCGACGTACTCGGCATCAAAGCCGGCCGCGTCGAGCACGCGGCGGGTCGCGGGGATCACTTCGTGGCCGATCCCGTCGCCTTCAATCAAGCAGATGCGATATTTCGCCATAACCGGTTCAGTGTAAGGCCAGTCACGACTACGCGGTGCAGTCCGCGGCCCCCGCGGGCGTCACCCGCAGCGTGACGGACGGCTCACCCACCCCGAACCTGGAAGCGATTCCGTGCAGGACGTCCCGCACGGAACCGCTTGCGAACAGGGCGCAGGAGGACGTCAGCGCACGCGGAACGTACTGCTGCCCGTCACAGGATGCCCATCCTCCGAGAGGATCTTCCAGGCGATCACGTACGACCCGGACTTCAGATTCGGTTTCAGGGTCAGGGCCAGCCGGGCCGCCGCGCCACTCAACTTGACGGGCTGGTTGGCCAGGGCGGCCGAATGAGCCTTCTCCGCCAGGGCGCGCCGCGCGGCCTCGGCCACCGTGACCCCGGCCGGGACAGCCATCACGCGGAACGTCGAGAAGCGCAACTCGACCGGCTCACTGAACGCCAGAGTCACGGTCTTCGGGGCGGTCACCACCGCGTTCAGGGCCGGGGTCACGCCCGACACGGCGGTGTGGGCAGAGGCGGTGGACAGGGTCAGGGCAGCCAGCAGGGGCAGGATGTTCTTCATGGGACGACCTCCAGGGTCGGGAAGGGGAGAGGGGGGAAGCGGACCTCCCCCCAGGTGAACGGTTACTTGACGGTGGTCCGGCTGGCCGGTCCCTCGGCGGGGTTCGTGTCGTCCCACGCGACGACGCTGCCGTCGCTGTACGTCTGGTAGATCTTCCAGACGACCTCACCCCCTGCGGCCGGGTTCCTCGCCTGGAAGAAGAAGCGGGCGTACTCCATGGGCGCCACGCGGCCCGTCCAGACCACTTCAGTGACGAGGCCACTGGCATCCTTCTTCACGGTGCGCGTGAAGCCGGGCGTGACCTGGAAGCGGCTGATGACGACCCCGGCGGGGACCACAAGGCGAATCTGGGTGGTGGCGATGTCCTTCTCGGTGGGGACGTTCAGGCGGTACGTCTCACTCTTGCCCGCGGCAGACTCGGTCAGGCCGGTCTCGGTACGGACGGTGGCGTGCGCGCCCGCGACGGAAAGCAGCAGGGCGGCAGCCAGGGGCAGGACGGATTTCAGATTGAACATGGGGTGACTCCAGGGTGAATCAGGGAACGCCGCAGGCCACGCAGGCGCGGTCGTCGGAAGGTGAAAGGTAAAGGGCGCACGGGGCACAGGCCGCAGCGCGTGGGCCGCGAGGAGGGCCGGGCCGGGGCCCCATCGCCCGGTCGGGGAGGGGACTCCGGTGGCGGCTGAGGTCAGGCCAGCGGTGGCGCGCGGGCGTCCGCATGCCGCAGCGCAAACGTGACCGGCCCGGCGGTGCGGGTGGTCACGTGGGAAGCGCGCTGGGCCCGTGGGCCGACGCGGGGCCCGTCGGCGGCGGCCAGCGCAAAGCCGGCCGTCAGGCAGAACGGGCAGTGGGTGTCGCCGTGCGCGTGGTGCGGCGGGGCGTTCGGTGCGGCGTCCGTTAGGGCGTGGCCGCCCGCGTGCGCGGCCCCCGCCTCAGTTGTCCGGGGGTCGGATGGGTCGCAGGGGACGCCCGGTACATGCACGTGGACCGTGGCCTCCGCCGCAGCCTCGCGGACGTGTCCGGCTCCGGTGACCGCCTGGGTCAGGGCCCCCACGGTCAGGCCCAGTCCGCCCGCCTCGGGGCTGCGGGTCAGGTGCGCCAGGGACGCCAGGAGCGCGAGCAGCGCCAGCAGCCAGCGTCCCGCCCGGGTCGGGGCGGGGCGCTGGTGGTGGGGCCAGGCTCGCATCGCGCCGAGCATAGCCCGGCCCTCAGGTGAGAATGTCCTGCCGGTCAGCGCGGGAAGCTGGACGCGGGCCGCGCCGGGGGACGCTTTCGGTGCAGGATGGCCGCCGCGATCAGGCCGCCCACGAAGCCGAACAGGTGCGCCTCCCACGACACGGCCGGGTTCGCCGGGAGCACGCCCCAGAGGATGCCGCCGTACAGCAGGAACGCCGCCACGGCCACGCCGATGGCCAGCGGGGTGCGCTCCCACCAGCCCACGCCCAGCAGGTACGCGAGCAGCCCGAACACCAGTTCACTGGCGCCCAGATGCACGCTGCCGCCGCGCCCCAGCAGCCACACCAGCCCGCCGCCGATCAGTACGATCAGCAGCAGCGCCGTCAGGAACCGCGCCACGCCGCGCAGGGCACTCATGAATGTCAGGACGGCCAGCGGCACGGTGTTCGCGATCAGGTGCGCGAAACCTGCATGTAGGAACGGCGCGGTCAGGACGTGCCAGAACGTGCCCGGCGCGCGTGGCTCAATGCCGAACTGGTCCAGCTGCCCGTGGAACACCAGCTGATCGGCGCCCTCCTGCACCCACAGGCCCGCGATCAGAGCGGCGGTGATCCCGGCGGCACGGCCCAGACTGGTGGCGCGCGGGGCGGAGGGAGGCCGGGTGGGTGGGGCGCGCATACCCCCAGCATGCCGCACGCGGGCCGGGGCGCGCGTCCAACCTTGGGTGCAGCTCATGCGCGCGGAGGTAGGCTGCCTGCATGCAAACGCGAACGCTGGGACACAGCGGCCTGACCGTGTCGGTCGTCGGCCTGGGCTGCAACAACTTCGGGGGACGGCTGGATCAGGCGGGGACGACCGCCGTGGTGCGCCGCGCGCTGGACGCGGGCATCACGCTGTTCGACACCGCTGACATCTACGGCAACCGGGGCGGCAGCGAGGAGACCCTGGGCCGCGCGCTGGGCTCAGAGCGGGCGAACATCGTCCTGGCTAGCAAGTTCGGCGTGGACATGGGTGAGGGCAAGAAGGGCGCGCGGCCCGCGTACATCCGCGAGGCGCTGCACGCCAGCCTGCGCCGCCTCGGCACCGATCATCTGGACCTGTACCAGCTGCACACCCCCGACCCGGAGACGCCCATCGAGGACACGCTGGGCACCCTGAACGAACTGGTGCAGGAGGGCCTGGTGCGGGCCATCGGCGTGAGCAACATGCCCGCCGCCGACGTCCGCGCCGCCGACGCCCTGGCCGCGCGGCACGGCTGGGCGCGCTTCACGTCCTGCCAGGACGAGCACAGCCTGCTCGTGCGGGACGTGGAGGCTGACCTGATTCCTGCCATGCGCGACCTGAACCTGGGCCTGCTGCCGTACTTCCCGCTCGCCAGTGGCCTCCTGACCGGCAAGTACCGCGCCGGGGCCGACCTGCCCGAGGGCGCGCGCATCACCGGCAGCCAGGGCGCCCAGGACCGCTACCTGACCGAACGCAACTGGGCGGTCGTGGAGGACCTGCGCGCCTTCGCGGAAGGGCGGGGACACACCCTACTGGACCTCGCCTTCAGCTGGCTGCTGTCCTTCGACGTGACGAGCAGCGTGATCGCCGGGGCCACGAAACCCGAGCAGATCGACGCGAACGTGGGCGCGGCCAGCTGGACCCTCACGCCCAAGGAGCTGGCTGAGGTGGACCGCATCACGAGCCGCTGAGGCGCACCGCGCCTGTCCTTGCGCCCCGCGCGTACCATGCGGGACGTGAAGTTGCCGATCGAGGAGGTCACGGGGGAGGTGCGCGCGGCACTCGCGGCGCATCCCCTGGTGGTCGTGCAGGCCCCGCCGGGCGCGGGCAAGAGTACGGGGTTGCCACTGGCGCTGCTGGACGAGCCGTGGCTGGCCGGGCAGGGGGTCGTGATGCTCCAGCCCCGGCGGGTCGCGGCCCGCGCGGTGGCGTCCAGGCTGGCCGAGGGCCTGGGCCAGGAGGTCGGCGGCACGGTTGGGTACCGCGTGCGCTTCGATTCGCGCGTGTCGGCCGCGACGCGGCTGGAGGTCGTCACCGAGGGCATCCTGACCCGCCGCCTGCAACGCGACCCGGAACTCGCGGGTGTGGGGCTGGTGATCCTGGACGAGTTCCACGAGCGCAGCCTGAACGCCGACCTGGCGCTGGCGCTGCTGCGCGAGGTGCAGGGTGCGCTGCGGGACGACCTGCGGGTGCTGGTCATGAGTGCCACGCTGGACCCGGCGCTGCCCGGGCGCCTGGGCGCGCCACTGGTCGAGAGCGCGGGCCGCGCTTACCCGGTGGACGTGCGGTACCTGCCTGCCGACCCGGTGGGCCGCGTGGAAGATCTGGTGGCGCGGCAGGTGCGCGCCGCGCTGGACGCCGAGCCGGGGGACGTACTGGCGTTCCTGCCCGGCGTGCGCGAGATCCGCGCGGCGGCCGCGCTGCTGTCGGACGTGGACGCGCAGGTACTGCCGCTGTACGGCGACCTGCCGGTGCGCGAGCAGGCCCGCGCGCTGCGCCCCGACCCGGACGGGCGGCGCAAGGTGGTGCTGGCCACCAGCATCGCCGAGACGTCCCTGACCATTGACGGCGTGCGCGTCGTGGTGGACGGCGGCCTGAGCCGCACGCAGGCGTTTGACCCCTCGACCGGCCTGACCCGCATGGTCACGGGCCGCGTCACGCGGGACGCCGCCACGCAGCGCGCGGGCCGCGCGGGCCGCACCGCGCCGGGCGTCGCGTACCGCCTCTGGAGCGAACGGACGCAGCCGATCCTGCCCGCCGCCCGCCCGCCGGAGGTGCTGGACTCGGACCTCGCGCCGCTGACGCTGGAACTCGCGCAGTGGGGCGTGACCGACCCCACGACCCTCCACTGGCTGGACGTGCCCCCAGCGCGCCGGGTCGAGACCGCGCGGGGCGTGCTGCGGGACCTGGGCGCCCTGGACGACGCGGGCCGTGTGACGCCGGGGGGGGCGCGCCTACTGGACTTCCCCACGCACCCGCGCGTGGCGCACCTGCTGACCGCCGCAGACGACCCCGCGCTGGCGGCGGACGTGGCGGCGCTGCTGGAGGAACGCGACCCCCTGCCTAACGGTTCCGGCGCGGACCTGACTGACCGCGTGCGTGCCCTGCGCTCCTGGCGGCGCAAGGACCGCAGTGGGGGAGACGTCGCCGTCATGGAGCGGGCCGAGCGGCTCGCCCGTCAGTGGTGCACCCTCCTGAAGGTTCGGCCCGACGACCGTGACCCCGACCCGTTCGCGGTGGGGGCCCTGGTGGCCCGCGCGTACCCGGAACGCGCCGCCCTGGCCCGCGAGGAGAACAGCGGCCTGCGCCGGGGCCGGTTCCTGCTCGCGGGCGGGCAGGGCGCTGCGCTGCCCGAGGGCGACGCCCTGGCCGGAGCGCGCGCGCTGGCCGTCGCGCACCTCGATGCTGCGCAGGCCGAGGGGCGGATCTTCCTGGCCGCCCCCCTCGATCCGGCCGTGCTGGACGCCGGAGCCGCGTGGGTGGACGCGGTGCGCTGGGACGCGCGCACCGGCACCCTCATCGCGCAGCGGGAACGGCGCTTCGGCGCGCTTGTCCTTGAAGCCCGGCCCCTGCGCGACCTGCCCGCCGCCGCCCGCGTGGATGCCCTGGCCGCCGCGATCCGGGGTGAGGGCCTGCACCTCCTGACCTTCAGCCCCGACGCGCGGGCGCTGCGCGACCGCGTGGAGTCCGTGCGCGCGTGGCGACCGGAGGAAGACTGGCCGGACCTGAGCGACGCTGCGCTGCTGGATACTCTGGAGGACTGGCTCGGCCCGCACCTGGACGGCGTGCGCAGCCGCGACGACCTCGCGCGCGTGAACCTCCTCCCGGCCCTCCAGGCCCGGCTGCCCTGGCCGCTCCCTGCCCGGCTGGACGAGCTGGCCCCCACGCACCTGACCGTGCCCACCGGCAGCCGCGTCCGCCTCACCTACCGCCCCGGCGACGCGCCCATCCTGGCCGTGAAGCTCCAGGAACTGTTCGGACTGGCCGACACGCCCGCCGTGAACGAGGGCCGCACGCCTGTGCTGCTGCACCTGCTCTCGCCCGCCGGGCGGCCCGTGCAGGTCACGCAGGACCTCCGCTCGTTCTGGAACTCCTCGTACTTCGAGGTCCGGAAGGACCTGCGCGGCCGCTACCCTAAGCACCCCTGGCCCGACGACCCCTGGACGCACGCGCCCATGAAAGGCACCAAGAAACGCGGCGTGTGACGGGGGTGTCCGACCCCCGACGGTCCCTCACCTGAGGCAACGTCCGGCGCCGCGCGCTGCCATGCTGCCTGTCATGCGCCGCGCCGTTCTCACCTGTGCCCTGAGCCTCCTCGCCCTGACCGGAGCTTCGCGGGCCGCCGATTACTCGAAGGCACTCTGGTCCTACGCGACGGGCCAGGTCTCCACGTTACCCGATGCGGAGGAACGGACGGGACAGGCGCTGCTCAAACGCATGTGGCGCAAACCTCCCAACGTGCCTGTTGAGGAGATGATGTTCATTTACGCGCCGGGCGTGGGTACAGACTGCTGGGCGATTGCCGTCATGAATCCATCGGGTGGACTGAAGAGTTCTGATTTCGTGGGCACTACGCGCTCGCACGTCATCAAGACCCAGCAGGCCAGTACGGGGCAGTGGATGGTGCAATCGCAGCTGGACGCCGGAATGTTTAAAGGTCTTTACGTGCTTGAGGGACAGGTCCGTGTGCGGGATGGACGGTGGGTTCACATGATCGTTCTCGTGACCTCGCAGATGATGCGGGAGGATGTGATGCGCGCGGCAATCCGCTGATCAGGGTTTGCGTGCGGTGAACAGGGTGCGGGTGAAGGCGTAGTACACGCGGTCGCCGGGGTAGACGGCGTGGAGGCGTTCGCGGTAGGCGGCCAGGAAGCGCTGTTGGTCCGGTTCGTTCAGCCGACTCAGGTACGGGACGAGGGCGGTGCCCTTCGTCCAGGCGATCAGGCCGTCCGCGCCGCTCAGCACGGTGGGGTAGACCTTGCTCAGCGCGGCGATGTCCGTGCCGCCCAGGTCATCCAGGAGTTCGGCGTACCGGGCGGGGGTGAGGACGGGGGACGCGCCGTGCGCGGTGCCGAAGCGGGCGTAGCCGCCCAGTTCGTCCTGAAACTCCAGCGCGGTGTCCGTCAGCAGGCGGTGGCTGGGGTGGTCGTGGTTGGCGGGGACCTGCACGGCCAGCACGCCGCCGCCTCGCAGGTGCGTCCACAGGTGCGCCAGGAGGGCCGGGTGGTCCGGTACCCACTGGAGGGAGGCGTTGGCGTGGATCAGGTCGTAGGTGCCGCTTAACTGGCTGAGGTCGCCCTGCTGGAAGTGGAGGTTGGGGGCCTGCTGGGTTTGCGCCCGCTCCAGCATCTCGGCGCTCTGGTCGAGTCCGGTGACCTGCGCGTGTGGGAAGCGCCGCGCGAGCGTGAGGGTGTGGTCGCCGGTGCCGCAGCCCAGGTCGATGACGCTGGCGTAGGCCTGGTCGGGAATCAGGGCGTGCAGGTCGCGGACGGGTGCGCTGCGGGCCTCGCGGAAGAGGTGGTACTGGTCGGGGTTCCAGGTCATGGGCTCAGCGTAGGCGGAGCATCGGGCGGTGTGTGCGTACCTCAGTGGTAACAGCAAGGCATGTGGCTGTGAGCGATCAGAGAAACCCGCCCGGCGTCAGGCGCGTGGGCGGGCAGCGATGTTCAGTGTGGTGTTACAGCAGGCGGGCGAGGGTGCCGCCCAGCAGCATCAGCAGCAGCAGACTCAGGGTCAGCGTCAGGAGGCTGCCCGGCGTGGGGCGCCCATGCTCGTCCCGGCCCCGCCAGATCAAGCGGCCCGCCCCGGATGCTGCGGCGTGGGGTGCTGAGGCGCAGGGTGCAGGCTGCCCAGCGCGGCCTTCAGGTGCTTGTACACCTCACGCTGAAGGTCCAGATCCTCGGGCAGTTCGTAGCGCAGCTGCTCCATGGCCTGCATCAGGTGCGCGCCGCCGGGCGTGCGCTCGTGGTCGGGGCGGGCCCAGTCGGGCAGTTCGGGCGTCTGGGTGGGCTTGCGCCCCGCGTCGTCCCAGTCGGCCCAGGTCTTGGGCAGGTCGTACAGGTAGCGGCCAATGCCGAAGTGCACCGCGCAGCGTTTCAGCGCGTCGCTGGAGGCGGCCTTCAGGGTGCCCAGGTCACCTTCGGGGGCCTCGCCGATGTCCTCGCGGGTGACGCCCAGGACGGTCAGGCGGCCTTTCACGGTGGGCTGGCGGGTGCCGGGAATCACTTCAATCTCAAAGGTCCACCCGTCGGGGCAGATGGCGTCCAGGCGGTCCTGCACCGCGCGGGCGTCAATGTGCGCGAGCATCAGCGCGCGGCTGCGGTCCCGGCTGTAGGCGGCAGGTTTCCACGCCACCATGTGAGCGGGAAACGGGGCCTGAAGTCGTTTCTGAACATCGCTCAGTTTCATGCGTTTAGTTTATAACAGAATGGAATTACGGTCAAGACAGAATGACCCGCTGGTCGGAGAGAGGGGCAAGTCGGCATGAGAGTCCATCCAGCACAGCTCTCAGCTCTGAGTCATGAGCTGTGAGCACCCGGCTGCCTTCGACCACCCTCAGCGCATACCGCTTCCCGCGCACCGCCCCCCCTTCCATCGACAAGGCCACACACCTGCCCCCCCTCGTCCCCTAGCATGCTGGGCATGAGCCGCACGGCCACCGTCACCCGAACCACCAGCGAAACGGACATCACCGTCCAGCTCGACCTCGACACCACCAGCTACGAGCACCCCCAGACCGGGCACGGCTTCCTGGACCACATGCTCGACGCCTTGGCCCGCCACGCCCGCATCGGCCTGACCGTGCGCGCCACCGGCGACCTGCACATCGAACCGCACCACCTCATCGAGGACACCGGCATCACCCTCGGACAGGCCCTCACGCAGGCCCTCGGCGACCGCAAGGGCATCGAACGGTACGGCAGCGCCTTCGTGCCCATGGACGAGACCCTCGCGCACGTCGTCCTTGATCTGTCGGGCCGCGCGCACCTCGCCTTCGAACCCGAAACCCTGAACGTCTGGGGCGACGCGGGCGGCATGACCCATTACCACCTGCGTGAATTCCTGCGTGGCCTGTGCAACCACGCGGGCATCACCCTGCACGTTCGTCTCCTCGCGGGCCGCGAGGCGCACCACGTCATTGAGGCCATCGTGAAAGCCGTCGCGCGCGCCCTGCGGGACGCCGTGCAGGTCACCTCCCAGACCATGCCCAGCACCAAGGGCAGTCTGTGACCGCCCCCTCCACCGAACGCCCCGAGGTCCTGCTGCTCGACTACGGCGCCGGAAATGTCCGCAGCGCCGCAAAGGCCCTCGAACGCGCGGGCATGACCGTGCGTGTCAGCAGCGACCCTGCCGACGTCCCCAGTGCCCGCGCCCTCGTGGTGCCCGGGCAGGGGCACTTCCGGCAGGTCATGGACGCCTTCGACACCAGCGGCTTCCGCCAGCCCGTCCTCGACGCTGCGCGGGGCGGCACGCCCATCCTGGGCATCTGCGTCGGCATGCAGATGCTCCTTGAAGGCAGCGAGGAAGCGCCCGGCGTGCAGGGCCTCGGCCTGATCCCCGGCACCGTCCTGCGCTTTCCACAGGACACCCAGCGGAAGGTGCCGCAGATGGGCTGGAACAGCCTCGACAAGGTCGGCGACAGCCCCCTCCTGAACGACCTCGCGTGCCCCGCGTACGCCTACTTCGTGCACTCCTACTACGTGCCCCTGACCGTAGACGTCGACGCGGGCGCCATCACCGAGTACGGCGTGCCCTTCTGGGCCGCGTTCAGTCACGGCAACCTCCACGCCACGCAGTTCCACCCGGAAAAAAGTGGCGCCGTGGGCCTCGCCATCCTCGAACGCTTCCGCCGCAACGTTCTGGAGAACTGAGCTGTGACGGCCCGGACGGTCACTGTGAACTGCGCCGCAGTGCAGGACGAGACCGAATTCTGGGCTGCCTTCATGCGGGACGTCCCCGACATCCATCCCGGGTTCGGCCGGAATCTCGCTGCTTTCCGGGACGCGCTGTGGGGAGGCCCCGGCTGGCCTGATGCCCACGAGGTGAGATTCACGAACTCGGAGTCACTCGGATCCCTGCGTGGGGACACCTTCAAGCAGTGCCTTGAGGAGATCGCCCGCGAGGTCAATGCCATGCGGCTCGTGTTCTCCTGAGCGCAGGCCGATCGCTGGTCAGCCGGGCCGGGCCGTGCTCATCAATTCACGGGCCAGTTCAGCCGCGAGCAGGGGCCCGAGCAGGAAGCCCTTGCTGCTCAGGCCGGTCAGCCGCCACGTGCCACCCTCCTGCGGTCCGGCGTTCAGGCCGGAGAGGCGCGTGCCGGTCCAGTGCCCGGTGACGCGCGCGCCGCGCAGGTCGGTCAGGGCGGCGCCCTTGCCGAGCAGCCACCCCAGCGACGCGAGGGGCAACCCATCCGGCGTCCAGGTGGGGGAGGGGGTCTCGAAGGTCGCGCCGAGCACCCCGCCGCGCGCGTCCGGGGCGAGGTACGCGCCGAAGCTGAGGGCGACGCGCGTGACGGCCCGGTCGAGGGTCAGGAGGGTGCCGCGCCGGTGCGTGGCGGCCTCGCCGCGCCACGTGACGCCGACCGAACCGCTGCAGAACACCACGGCGTCCCCGCTCAGTGTTTCGCCGCCTGCCAGGGTGACGGTGCGGGCCGTCCAGTCCTGCGCGCGTCCGGTGACGACCGGCGCGCCGGACGCCTGCACGAGGGCGCACGTGAAGGCGGGGCCGTCCACCCACCCGCCGTCCGGGAGGTGCAGGACGTGCCCCCAGCCGGGCGCCAGGGGTTCCGGCGCGTCTGCCGGGCTCAGCCACGCGTGCTTCAGCGCGGCGGGGAGGTTCCGTTCGAAGCGGGCGCGGGCGCGGTCGTCCGGGATGGGCCGCAGCACGCCCGATTGCGCGTGTGGGACGGAGAAACCGGCCGCATCCAGCTCGCGCAGCAGCGTCCACGTGAAGCGCATGCCGTCCAGCGCGCGGGCGTCCACGCCGCCCGACTGGCCGCGCACCGGGTTGATCAGGGCGCTGGGCACGTCGCTCGCGCGGTGCACGCCCGCGTCCACGACCGTCACCTGCGCGCCCGCGCGGGCCAGGAAGTACGCCACGCTGGTCCCAGCAATGCCCGCCCCGATCACGAGAACGTGCATCAGCCCTCCCGCACGGCGCGCACGCACTCGCGTTTGCCGGGCGCGCCGGGGCGGCGGTCCACGCGCAGCCCGGCGGCCTCCAGCGAGCGGCGCACGTGCCCGGCGGCGCTGTACGTGCCCAGAACGCCCCCCGGCGCAAGGGTGTGGGCCAGTCGCGCCGTGAACGCGGGTGTCCACACGTCCGGATTGCGGCTCGGCGAGAAGCCATCCAGGTACAGCGCCGTCGCCCAGCCTGCGGGCAGGTCGGCGGTCAGGACGTCCGCGAACGTGACGCGCAGGGTCGCGCCGCCCGCCGTGACCTCGATCTCGCCGCTGCCGCCGCCCGATTCGGGCCACGCGTCCAGCAGCGCCCGCCACGCGGGGTGATCCTCGGCATCCCCGCCGCGCGCCACGTCCCGCAGCAGGGCGCGGGGGGCTGGGTCGAACTCGAACGCGTGGTACTCCAGTGGGACGCCGCGCGCCGCGCAGCGGGCCAGGGTCGCGCGGGCGTTCACGCCCACCCCGAAGCCCACCTCCAGCACGCGCGGGGCGGGGTGCTCGTGCGTGCCCGTGCCCTCCACGAACACATGCCGCGCCTGCGACGCCGCGCCGTGCCGCGACCCGTACGCCTCGCCGAACCGGGCGTTCAGGGCGGTTCGCGACCCGTCGGGCGTGACCAGCACGTTTGCTGGCGCGTCAGGAGAGGAATCACTCATGCCGCGCAGGATACCGGTCTGATACCTGAGTCGCAGGACGAACAGAACTTGCGCGGAGCTCTGGCACTGCATGTGCGTCATCGGGAGGTGCACCCTCCTACCGGAACGGGAGAGGACCTGACCGGCGTCCTCTGGGTCATTGCAGTCCTCCTGAACCGTGACCCGCTGCTGCCCTCCTAACCGGGTGTACACTGGCGACACCACAATTCTGTGTCTCCTGCGTGCGTTCGCCGGTCGCTGCTGCCCCTCCCGAGGGTGCTTCGGGGAAGGAATGGTGATCTTTCGTGCCTCACCGCATTGTGAGTCTGGCCGCGCACAGCGGCACCGGGAAGACGACGCTGGCTGAGGCCCTGCTGCTCCGCGGTGGGGTCCTTTCACGTGCAGGCTGCGTCGAGGACGGCACCACCCGCAGTGATCACACGGACGCGGAGAAGGCGCACGGGTTCTCGATCCAGACCGGGGTGCTGCGCCTGAGTCACGAGGGCACGGACGTGACGGTGCTGGACACGCCGGGCTTCGCGGATTTCGTGCGAGAGATCCGGGGCGGGATTCGCGCGGCGGACAGCGTGCTGGTGCTCGTCAGCGCGGTGGGCGGCGTGGAGGTCGGTACGGAGCGCGCCTGGGCCACGGCGGACCGTTTCGGGATGCCGCGCGTGGTGGTGGTGAACAAGATGGACCGCGAACGGGCGGACTTCTTCACGGTCCTGGCCGACGTGAAAGCCAGCCTGAAGGGCCCGGTGGCAGCGGCGTTCCTGCCCGTGGGGGAGGGCCCGGACTTCCGCGGAGTGGTAAACGTCCTGACAGGCGAGGTGAGCCCACCACAGGAGCTGCCCCCCACCCTGACGGGCGCGCTGCGTGAGGCGCGGGACGCGCTGCTGGACGCCATCGTCGAGACGGACGACGACCTGATGGGCCGCTACCTGGAAGGCGAGGCCATCGGGGATAAGGAACTGGAGGCGGCGTACCTGCGGGCGGTCCACGCGGGTACCCTCTACCCGGTGTTACCCGTGAGTGCCGTGAGCGGTGTAGGGCTGGACGTGTTGCTGCACCTGATGGTCACGGGGCTACGCAGCGCCCGCGAGCGCGGCCCCCTGACTGGCGTGGACGGGCAGACCCGCGAACCCACTCCGGATGCCCCCCTGAGCGCGCGGGTGTGGCGGCTGTCCATCGACCCGTTCGTGGGCAAGGTCGCGTACATCCGCGTCTGGAGCGGCACGCTGCGTCCCGGCGACACGCTGCGCAATACCTCGCAGGACGTGGACGTGCGCCCCATGCACCTGTACGTCCCGAACGGCAAGGACCTCACCGAGGTATCCGAACTGCCTGCCGGGAGCATCGGCGTCCTGACGAAACTCCCGGACCTGCACGCCGGGGACACCCTGGCCGACCCCGCCCAGCCCATCACGTACGACCCGCTGTGGCTGCCCGACCCGGTCCACACGGTCGCCATTCACCCCGCCACCCGCCAGGACGAGGACAAGCTGGGTGCGGCCCTCGCGAAACTGCGCGAGGAGGACCCCACCCTCCACTACGCGCGCGAACCGCAGACGGGCGAGCAGCTCCTGTCCGGCATGGGTGACATGCACCTGGGCATCGCCGTGGAGAAGCTGGCCGCGCAGGGCGTCACCGTGACCACCACCCCGCCCCGCATCCCGTACCGCGAGACCATCCACGCCCCCGCCGAAGCGCAGGGCAAACACAAGAAGCAGAGCGGCGGGCACGGACAGTACGGCGACTGCAAGATCCGCATCGAGCCCGGCGAGGGCTTCGCGTTCCGGTCCGCCGTGGTGGGCGGCGCCATCCCCGGCAAGTACATCCCCAGTATTGAGAAAGGCGTGCAGGACGCCATGCAGCGCGGCGCGCTGGCTGGGTACCCCATGCAGGACGTCCACGTCACCGTGCTCGACGGCAGCTACCACGACGTGGACAGCAGCGACATCGCCTTCCGCACCGCCGGCAGCCTCGCCCTGAAAAACGCCGTGGCGAACGCCCGCCCGGGCCTCCTCGAACCCGTTATGCAGCTGCGGGTCCGCGCCCCAGCCTTGTTCACCGGGGACCTCATCAGCGACCTCCAGACCCGCCGCGCCCGCGTGCAGGGCATGGACCCTGAGGGGACCGTCATCACCGTCACCGCCCTCGTACCGCAAGCTGAACTCCAGTCGTACAGCGCTGACCTGCGCTCCCTGACCGGCGACCGCGGCGCGTTCAGCGTGAAAGCCCACGGGTACCAGCCCGTCCCGGACCACCTTGCCAAGAAGATCATTGAGGCGCGACAGGGCGAACTCGCCCAGGCGTAGGCGTTCAGGGCCCCAGGTGGGGGAAGATGTCTCGAATCACGCGGCCGTTCCGGAAGGTGGTGACCTGATCGCCCCGGCCAGGAGCGCCCAGGACCGTCCAGGTGGGCGCTTGCAGCAGCGTGTCCACGTCGGTCAGGGGTTCGTCAGGTGCGCCGCGCAGCCACAGGAGTTGCGTGGCGCTCAGGCCGACGCTGGAGTCCCGGGGATGGCCGATGAGGCGTTGCACGCTGTCGGGTGGCGGCGTGAAGCTCAGCGTGCGGTTCAGGTGGGTCAGATCTGTGAACGCGACCCGGATGGTGGGGCAGGACTTGACCTCCAGGCCCTGCCACCAGCGGGCGAGGGGACCAGGGCCGCTGCTGCCTGAAACCCACTGGACCGGGCCGCGTGGTTCCAGGGTCAGGATGATCGCCTGCGGCACAGACTGGGCGGGGCGGTGGCCGTCCACGCCGATCTCCACGAGGCGCGGGCCGGTCTGCTCGACCTGCGTGACGCGGACCGGGGTGCTCAGCGGCACGGCGTATTCGATGGTGCCGTTCCCCCGGACGCAGCGGAGTGGACCGCCGGCGTACACCCAGACGTCCCGCCCGGCCAGCCGCGCCAGTTCCGGCGGGAGGGTGTCGGCCGGGGCGCGGCCGGCGACCAGCAGAGGCAGCAGGATGGGCCAGGGGCGCATGGCTCTGGCATACCACGGGTGTCCGGCCAGCGCGTCCTCTTATGGCCGTTCGCGGCGTAGCATCCGGGGCATGACTTCACCCGCCCGCATCATTGCCGATCTGCGTTCCGATACCGTCACGACCCCCACGCCTGCCATGCGCGAGGCGATGGCGCAGGCGCCGGTGGGGGACGACGTGTACGGCGAAGACCCGACCGTGAACGAGTTGCAGGCCGAGGTGGCCCGCCAGACGGGGCACGAGGCGGGGCTGTTCATGCCGTCGGGCACCATGACGAATCAGGTGGCGATTGCGCTGCACACCCGGCGGGGTGAGGAGGTCATCTGCGCGGAGGGCTCGCACATCTACGAGTGGGAGCTGGGCATGATGGCGGCCTTCAGCGGCGTGGTGCCGCGCTTCGTGCCCGCGCCGCTGGGCGTGCCCGCCCCGGAGGACGTGCGCTCGGCGATCCGCCGCAGCATCCACCAGTCGCCCAGCGGGCTGATCAGCCTGGAGAACACGCACAACAAGGCTGGGGGCACCGTGATTCCGCTGGACGTCCTGGCGGGGATTCGCGCGGTGGCGACCGAGGAGGGCCTGCCGCTGCACCTGGACGGTGCGCGGGTGGTGAACGCGGCGGTGGCGTTGGGTGTGCCGCTGCGGGACGTGACGGGCCTGTTCGACACGGTTAGCGTGTGCCTGAGCAAGGGCCTGGGCGCCCCGGTGGGCAGCGTGCTCGTTGGCAGCGCGGCGGCCATGAAGCAGGCGCACCGCTACCGCAAGATGATGGGCGGCGGCATGCGGCAGGCCGGGGTGCTGGCCGCCGCCGCACTCGTGGCGCTGCGTGAGGGCCCCGCCCGGCTGGCGGAGGACCACCGCCGCACCCGCGTTCTGGCGGAGGCGCTGGTCAACGCGGGCTTTGACGTGAACCTCGCCGCTGTGCAGACGAACATCATCTACGCCACCCTGCCGGACGCGGCCACGCACGCGGCCCGCTGGGCGGAGCAGGGCGTGCTCGCCAACGCGCTGGGGCCGGACAGCGTCCGGTTCGTACTGCACCATCAGGTGAGCGACGAGGCGCTGGACGGAGCAGTCCGCGTGCTGACTGCCTGACGCGGGGTGCCGGGGCGGCTCACGCCTCAACTTTCCGTTGATGTGCCCGCCGCCCTGCGCGCGGTAGGCTCGGGGGCATGACTGTTCCAGAGCCCCCCCTGACCCGTGTGCCGCCCGCTCCGCCTGCCGCGCCCGCGGGGGTGCGGGCGGTCAGCGGGAACCGGGCGGCGCTGGCGCTGCTGGTGGTGCAGAACGTGGCGTCCGCCCTGCTGGTCGCGGCGGGCCTGCCGCTGGGGACCGCGCTGCTGGGCACCTTCGCCGTGGTCGTGCTGGTGGGCCTGACGCTCTTCCGGGGCACGCTGGGGGCCCTGTTTCAGGATTCACGCTGGCGCACGCCGCCGTCGTGGGGCATGGCGCTCGCGGCGTTCGCGCTGGCGTTCCTGGCGTCGCGTGCGTTCGTGCTGGCCTTCGTGACGCTGGTGCCGTCGTCGGCGGACGCGGTGCCGCAGTTCCTCAGCCGGGGCGCGGACGTGTGGGTGCTGATCCTCGCGGCGGGCGTCCTGATTCCCATCGCCGAGGAGGTCGCGTTCCGGGGCCTGCTCATGCGTGGGCACGAGCGCGCGGCTGGTTTCACCGTGGCGGCCCTGACGAGCACGCTGGTGTTCTCGCTGGCGCACGGCGTGCCCGCCAGCATCGTGGGGATCCTGCCGCTGGCGTACGTCCTGGCCCGCATCGTGCAGCACACCGGCAGCCTGTGGAACAGCGTGATCGTGCACGCGCTGAACAACACCATCGCGGTGGCGCTGGGCAGCGTGCTCGCGGGCCGCCTGCCGACGGATGCGGGGCAGGCGACCGAACTACTGAAAAATGAGGCGCTGCGCCTGCCGCTGGCCGGAGGCGCGGCGCTGTTCGGGACGGTGGTGCTGGTCGTCCTGCACCTGTGGCTGACGCCGAAGGCGGACCCGCAGGTGCGCAGCGCGCCCGGCCCGTGGCTGAGTGGGGCGTTCGTGGTGATGCTGCTGTTCGGCCTGAGTGCTGCCGCGTTCACGATTCCTGGCGTGGCGCAGTGGGCGACGGACCTGCGTGGAGCGCTGAGGTGACTGACCCTGCCCGGCCTGGCCTGTGGGCGCGCCTGCGGGCATTCGCGCGGCACCTGAAAGCGGAACTGCTGGCCCTGAGCCACGCCGCGCGGGACCCGCGCACCCCCTGGTACGCGCGGGCGTGGGCGCTGCTGGTGCTCGCGTACGCCCTGAGTCCCATTGACCTGATCCCGGATTTCATTCCAGTGCTGGGGCAACTCGATGACCTGCTGCTCGTCCCGGCGGGATTGTGGGTGGCGCTGCGCCTGATTCCCCCCGAGGTGCTGGCGGACGCCCGGCGCGCCGCAGCCGAGCACCCGGAGAAACTGGCGCGCAGTGCCCTCGGCGCGGCGCTGATCGTGCTCGTGTACGCTGCGCTGATCGTGCTGGCGTGGGCGTGGTGGCGTTCCCGCAGCGGGTAAGCGCGTAGCATGCGGGCACTGATGGCCCGCTCCCGCACGCCCACCCCCGCCCGCTCCGCTGCCTCCACGCCGTCCGCTCCGGCTGACGCGCCGCTGCCCACGTCCATCCTGGCGGGCCCACGGTTGTTCGCGCGTGCCCTCGCGCAGACCGAACCGCTCATCTGGCGGTACCTGGGCGTCGTCGCGCTCGCCGCCATCCTGTCGGGGGGCGCGTACGCGGCGTTGGTCCGGCCCGCCGTGAACCTCGCCGCAGAGGTGGCCGGGGGCGCGGCGCCGCTGGCCACGCACGCGCTGAACGTGATTGGCGGGGCGTTCCTGTCCATGTTCACGTTCCTGCTCATGTGGGGTCTGGGTCTGCTTGGCGCGGGCCGCGCGGGCCGCCCCGCCGAGGTGTTCGGCGCGACCTTCGCGCTGCTGCCGCCCCTGTACGCGCTGGTCATCGTTCTGAGCTTCTTGATTCCCGACGGCGCGTGGCGTCCCACGGCGGACGCGCTTGCGGCGGCTGGGAAGGACCCGAATGCCGCGCAGCGCCTGGGACTGGCGGGCCTGAAGACCACCTCGGCGGCGTTCCTGCTGCTCGTGGTCACGCTGGTGGCGCCCCTGGTTCAGTCCGGCCTGGCATTCGTGGCCTTCCGGGAACTGACGGGCCGGGCAGGCCGCGCGGCGCTGGGGGCGCTGCTGCCGCTGCTCCCGGCACTGGCCGTGGGGTTCATTGCGCTGGCGCCCGTGCTTCTGGCGCGCTGAACGCGAACCGCCCCGCGTGGAGGCGGGGCGGGGAAGAGGTGGGATCCGGTCAGAACACGCTCTTGGCGGGTTCCCACAGCCGCCACAGTTCGTACAGCCCAATCAGGAGGTGCAGCACGACCTTCGCGGCAATCCCGGCCAGTAGGCCGATCAGGGTGCCCCAGGCGCTGCGCAGCGCGTCCATGGGCGCCTTGCGGACAATGAACAGTTCGGCGATCAGCGCTCCGGCCAGTGGCCCCACGATCAGGCCGAACGGGATGATCGGGAAGATGCCCACGATCCCGCCGATGATCGCGCCCCACACGGCCTGCCTGCTGCCGCCGTACTTGCGGGCGCCCCACGCCGAGGCGACGTTGTCTACCATGCTGATCAGGATCGTGATGACCAGGAACGTCAGCAGGAACGGCAGGTCCGGCCAGGGCTGGAAGCCGTCGACCAGGGTGGCAGCGACACTGCCAATGAAGATGATGACGGTGGCGGGCAGGGCGGGCACGAAGGTGCCGATCATGCCGATCACCCACGCGACGAGGAAGATCAGGAACGCGAGACTCACGCGCCTCAGTACGGCCCGGGCCGTGCGAACGTTCCCGTACGCCCCAGTGGCATAGCAGAAGAAACCCCCACCGAAGTGGGGGTGTTTGGTTGCAGGGACAGGATTTGAACCTGCGACCTCCGGGTTATGAGCCCGACGAGCTACCAGACTGCTCTACCCTGCGTTACTCTGGTTCTTCTTTTCGCTCTTTCTTCGCGTTGCCGCGTTCAGTGCTCAGGAATAGTATCTCCCGTTTCCGGATCTGTCAACACCTGGGCTCACGGCGTGCCGCGCGACAGTCCTGCACGCTGGGCGCCGGGTACGCTGGGCGGCGTGAGCACGCCCGAACCGACCGCCATCCAGACCCGCAAACTGCGGCACATCGAGGCGTGCCTGCGGCCCGACAGCCAGTACGCCCGGCAGACCACCGGGCTGGCGGAAGTGGCGTGGCCGTACCGGGCGCTGCCCGAGCGCAACCTGGAGGATGTGGACCTGCGCACGAGCTTTCTGGGCCGCTCGCTGGCCGCGCCGGTCCTGATCGGCGCGATGACCGGTGGGGCCGAGGCGGCTGGCCGAATCAACCGCAACCTCGCGCTGGCCGCGCAGCGGCTGGGGACCGGCATGATGCTGGGCTCGCAGCGCGTGATGCTGGAACGCCAGGAGGCCGCCGCGTCCTTTCAGGTGCGGGACGTCGCGCCGGACATTCCCCTGATCGGCAATCTGGGCGGCGCGCAGTTCCTGCTGGGCTACGGCCCGGAGCAGGCGCGGCGCGCGGTGCGGGAGGTCGGAGCGGACGCGCTGGCCATTCACGTCAATCCGCTGCAGGAGGCCCTGCAGCCGGGCGGCGATACCCGCTGGGCGGGCCTGCTGGACCGCCTGGCCGAGGTGATCCCTGCCCTGGACTTCCCGGTGATCCTGAAAGAAGTTGGGCATGGGCTGGACTCCGCGTCGGCCGCCCTGGCCGCCCCGCTGGGGTTCGCGGCGCTGGACGTGGCGGGCGCAGGCGGAACCAGCTGGGCGCGTGTCGAGCAACTCGTGCAATTCGGCACGGTGCGCACCCCGGACCTGTGCGATCTGGGCGTCCCCACCGCGCAGGCCCTGCGGGACGCAAAGCTCGCGGCCCCAGGCGTGCCCCTGATCGCGTCAGGCGGTATCCGCACCGGCCTGGACGCCGCGCGCGCCCTGTGCCTGGGTGCCGAGGTGGTCGCCGTGGCCCGCCCGCTCCTGGAACCTGCCCTGGACAGCGCCGAGGCGGCCGAGGCCTGGCTGGCGAACTTCATCCACGAACTACGCGTGGCCCTCTTCGTGGGCGGGTACGCCAGCGTGAGCGACCTGCGCGGCTGAACGGAGCGCCTGACGGGAACCCTCAAGTTGGCCGCGCCAACGCTGGACACCAGAAAGCGGCGGAATGAGGGTGAATTCCGCCGCGCCTCACATCACTGGTCCTTACATGTTGTGCAGGACGTTCATGATGTCGCCGTCCTTCATCACGTACTCCTTGCCTTCCGTACGCACCCAGCCCTTGCCCTTCGCTCCGGCCCAGCCGCCGGCCTCGACCATCTTGTCCCACTCGATGACCTCAGCGCGGATGAAGCCGCGTTCCAGGTCACTGTGGATCTCCCCGGCTGCCTCGGGCGCCTTCTCACCGCGGCGGATCGTCCAGGCCCGCACTTCCTTCTCGCCACTCGTGATGAACGTGATCAGGCCCAGCGTGTCGTACCCGACCTTCACCAGTTGATCCAGGCCGCTCTCCTGCACGCCCAGCTCCTCCAGGAACAGCCGCGCCTCGTCCTCAGGCATCTCGGCCAGTTCCCCCTCAATCTGCGCGCTGATCTTCACGACAAGGGCGCCCTCGGCCGCGGCATACTCACGTACCTTCTGCACGTACTCGTTGTCCTCAGACAGGTCGTCTTCACCAACGTTCGCCACGTAGATCACGGGCTTGTTGGTGATCAGCCCGAACTCCTTCGGGATGGGCGCATCGTACGTGCCCGCACGGGCGGGCTTCCCCTCTGACAGCACGGCGATGATCTGCTCAGCCAGCGCCGCCTGCTCCTTGGCGTCCTTGTCGTTCCCCTTGGCCTTCTTCTGGAGGTTCTGGAGGCGTTTTTCCAGGCCGCCCAGATCCGCGAGAATCAGCTCGGTATTGATCGTCTCGATATCGTCAATGGGGTCCACGCGGCCCGCCACGTGAATCACGTTCCCATCCTCGAAGCAGCGCACCACGTGCGCGATGGCGTCCACCTCACGGATGTTCGCCAGGAACTGATTCCCCAGGCCCTCACCCTTGCTGGCGCCCTTCACGAGGCCCGCGATATCCACGAACTCCACGAACGTCGGAATGATCGGCGGCACGCGCTCACCCTTTGTGAACACGCGGCTCAGCGCAGCCAGACGCTCATCGGGGACGGTCACGCGTCCCACGTTCGGCTCAATGGTCGCAAACGGATAGTTCGCGGCCAGTGCCCCAGCACGCGTGATCGCGTTGAACAGCGTGCTCTTCCCAACATTCGGCAAACCGACAATTCCAATACTTAGTCCAGAACCCATAACACTTTCCTCCCGCCGCGAAGCGGCAACCTCGTCAGTTTACCGGTTTCCGTCCTGCGCCTGCCCGACGTGACACCGTCTGAACCTCCAGGTGAGGGTAGAGGTGTGAGTGGCACACCGCGAACTTCGCCGGTTCGGCCAGCGCCTTGAGGTGGCGCTGAACATGCAAGGGGTTCAGAACACGGCGGCCCTGAAGAAAGTGTCCTCCGTGGCAAGGACGTACACCTCCACCCAGAGCGTGGGGAGGCCAAACCAGAGGGGCGTGTTGCGGCCGATGACGGCGCCCGCCTCGAAGGCGGCAGGTTGAGGATGTACGCCTTGTACGTGATGCGTTGAGGGCCCCACGATGTGCTGAGAGTGATGAACCCGAGGGCTGGCCCGGCGTAGATTCTGGTCCAGTGCCCCGCCTCGCAGAGCGTGTCGTCCCCCATGATCTGCCTCCTGAACAGACCCATCATGATCGGAAGCGGGTGACAGTGAGGTGCTGCGGACCACTCGGGCCAACATACCGGCGAACGTTGAGGCTGCTGAGCAGCTCGCGCCGCTCGGCGGGGCGGGTCACACGCTCCACGGCTTTAAGGAACGCAGAGGTGCTTTGGGGGCGTACTCAACCCTCAGGTGCGCCAGCTCCGCCACATAGGGTGCCGTTAGGCTTTCCTGACCCCTTGGGGATGTGCCCGGCGGCGTAGGGTTCCCAGGCACGGACAACGGCCGCTTCAAGCTCAGCGACCCGCGCAGGAGAGAGGGTGACCGGTGGGGGCGGCAGGACGTCCGGTAGGCACTCCAGGCGTTTCAGCTTGGCCCACAGGTGCGCCCACCACGCCTCGCTCACGTTGCCTGGGCGGTGTTAGGTGGTGTCGTGTACGGCTCAGGCCCCCCTGCCGGACTGTCTCAGCGCGTTGGCGCGCCAGCGGTGGCAACCTCGTCTTGCATGGACGGCCAGCGCGACGGCGCTGCCGCACTGGGTGCAGTGGACTTCCCGGCTCGCAGGAGGCTGGTGTTCCGCGGCTCACTCGCGCAGGTGTGCAGGTGGTCCCACTGCCCCGACTTGCTGATGAGGTTGAATCGGAGAGTGATGATTTGGCCCCTGGTGTGGCGTGCGCAGCGGTCATTGCTGAGGATGTTCTTCACGCTCTTCAGCGTCCCGCAGATGCCTCAGGCCTGCGGTCCAGTCAGTGCTGCCCGGCTGACTGGTCAGCCGTCTGGTCCATTTAGCGTGTCATTTTTTGCTGCGATTTAGAGCCTGAGGACAGAACGGAAGCACGATGATGCGTCGTGGCAGACTTGACCTATGCCCCGTC
>NZ_BMPE01000015.1 GCF_014647435.1 Deinococcus radiotolerans
ACCGATCATACGTTCAGGAATGTTGCGTCCAGCACAGCCTCAACCTGAAGATGTCCGGTACAGAGGGGGCGGAGCTACGAATTGTGCTGCTTGATTGATGATCGGACGTGCAGAGAGCAGATCACGCGCCTTTTATACGCTTTGAGGGATCAACGCGTGAGCTATAGGGTGTACGAGGATCATGAAGAAACGTGGAATAACGACTGGAAGCTCTATTTTCACGAGCTCAATGCCTTCCACGTTGACCTTTTGTTTAAGCATGGCCTGATTAAAGTGGTTTTTAAGAGCAATCACAACCGGATATTTTCCCACCCTTATCTCTATCCGGTCCTTATTACCCCGGAGGGAGGCAGGAATATGAATCCCGCTTCCTTTTCCCTCTTTAGGGATGAGGCCATCCGGTTATTAACGCTGCTTCGCCCGCATATTGCCTTTTCCTGTAGCTATTATAACCAATTCGGATACAATGCCGCCTTGAGCGATGTGATCACCCCATCAAAGTACTATGACACCCTCTTCGCCCAAAAAGATTGCTTTAAAGGCGAAGATGTCATGATCAAAGAGTTTTACGATTTTCAATACGTTGACGATTACGTTTGGATCTCAAGCCCACGGAGATTAGGAGACGAAGCGCCATACAATTTTCCTGACATTGATGGACGGAACGTCACCGATCACAGCTTGCAGGCCGTCCTTGACCAAGCACAAGCTCGGCATGAGCAGGCTTTTCGCACGACCATCCGACTTCCAGCGTTGTAGTTCTCACCCCGTTGCCCTCCCTTTCGTCTGCAGTGCCGCCAGGCGGGCCGCAGATCAATCGGCCGCCTGCGCTGCACCACCGGGCCGGAGGGGCAGTTCCGCGAGCCCTTCGACCCGGACCGTCACCGCGCGCCCCTGGCGCGTGACCTGTCCCCGGACGATCAACGCCCGGGCGTCGCGCAGCAGGGCGCGGTGCGCCTCCCAGAGGTCCGGGCTGATGATCGCCTGCACCCGTCCAGTCGGATCCTCGAGGACGTAGAACGCGAAGCCTTTCGCGGTGGGCGGCCGCTGTTTCGCCACGATCACGCCTGCGGCCCAGCAGGTGGCCCCGTGCCGCAGGTGAGCCAGGGTCTCACAGCCCAGATCACGCAGCCGAGCGCGGTGGGCGTCCAGCGGATGACGTCCAGTCGGCGTCGTCCCAGTGAGCTTTGTATCCAGCGCCGCCTGCACGTCGATGGGCAGCTCAGGCACATCGGGCAGGGCAGCCTCCGGCGCGAGCAGCGCCCGCGTCCCGGGCGGCCGGGCGTGGGCGACCGTCTGCAGCACGAAGTACGCCTCCCGCCGGTTCTTCTGCCGGTCAATCGCGTCGAACGCCCCTGCTTTCACGAGCACGTCAAGGGCGTCCCGCTTGATCTGCACGCGGTCGTAGAAGTCTTCGACGCCCTGGAATTTGCCATTCGTCAGGCGGTCCTGCACGATCTGCCGGGCGGTGTCCGCACTGATGCCCTCCACGGCCGTCAGGGGGACACGGACCGTGTGGACGGACTCGGCCCGGTACGACACACCTGAGCGATTCACGCACGCCCCAGCCAATCGAACCCCTCTGCGTGCGGCCTCAGCCGCGATGGTACTCGCGGGCCACATCCCCGGCGCTTCGGTGAGGAATGCCGCGAAGTAGGCGGCCGGGTAATGGCGGCGCATGTACGCACTCGCGTAACTGTGCTGCGCGAAGGCGTGGGCGTGACTTTCCGCGAACCCGTACCCCCGGAAGGCCGCGCACTGCTCGAACACCGCGTCCGCCTCCCAGGGAAAGGCACCGACCGTGGCGGCCGCTCCGTTCACAAACGTGGCCTTGAGCTGCGCGAGTTCCGCTTCGTCCTCCACCTTGCTGAGGCGACTCCGGAACCGGTCTGCATCTGGCCAGTCCATGCCCGCGTACTGCACCGCGATGCGCAGGATCTGTTCCTGGAACATCAACGTGCCGTGGGTCGGGACAAGAATCGACTTCAGGGGTTCGGGCAGTTCAGGAACAGGTTCCTCTCCCCTGGCGCGGCGCACATACGGGTGCACGGTGCCGCTCTGGATGGGCCCGGGGCGGATCAGGGCGATCTGGTGCGCGAGTTGCGTCATGTCCCGGGGTTGCAGGCGGGCGGTCATCTGCACCTGCGCGGGGCTCTCGATCTGAAAGAGGGCCATGGTGTCGCCCGTGCTGATCTCCCGCCAGACACTGGGATCATCCGGGAGCTGGCCGTACTCGACCCACTCACCGGTTAACCGCAGCACTTCCTCCCGAGCGCGCTCCAGAGCGGCGAGCATCCGCAACCCCAGCAGGTCCAGTTTGATCAACCCCAGGCGCTCAACATCGTCCTTGTCGAAGGTCAGCATGCGAATGCCCCCGGAGCTGCGCATGAGGGGGCTATAGTGGGTCAGCGCCTCACTGCTCAGCACCACGCCGCCGGAGTGCGGGGCAAGGTGCCGAGTAAATCGGGCTTCCACCTGTTCCAGCAGCGTCAGGAGCGCGTCTTTCACAGGCGCGTCGCCCAGGACCTCCGTGAACACTGCCTCCGCTTCTCGCGCCCGGTGTGGCCGGAGGTGTCCGTAATCCCGCCCCAACGAGCGACTGAGCCGGTCGCGCAGTTCAGGTGGGAGCCCCAGTGCTCGCCCCAGGTCCTGAATGGCACTCTTCAGGCGGTACGTGATGCGGTTGGCCACCATGGCTTCGCCGGTGCCGGACAGGCCCCAGCGCTCCTCGACCCAGGAGAGCACCTGATCGCGCCTGGAACTGGCGATGTCGATGTCCACGTCCGGCATGGACGTTCTCCCGGTGTGCAGGAAGCGCTCGAACAACAGGTTGTGCGCCAGGGGATCGCTCAGGGTGATGCCCAGCGCGTAGCACAGCACGCTGCCCGTAGCGCTGCCGCGTCCTGCTGCGAGGATGCCGTGCGCGCGGCAGTAGTCGGTCACCTCGGCCGCGGTCAGGAAGAAGCCAGCCAGGTCGAGCTCGGCTACGGTTTGAAGCTCAGCCTGCACGCGGGCCTGGGCGGCGGGCCGTTGATCGGGGAGATAGCGCTCCGGCAGCGCTTGATACACCCGTTCCTCCAGCGCCTCCTGTGCGGTCTGAAAGGGGTTCAGGCTGGGTTCCGGCACGCTCAGCCGCTCCGGCAGCAGGTGCAGCGCGCACTGGGCCGCGAGGGTCTGGGCGTTCAGCAGCGCGTCCCCGAACGGCAGGAGCCCCGCCCAGCCGTCCGGTGTACCCACGTGCCGGTCCGTATTGCGCGGCCGGTCCGGGTGGGGCGTCTGCACGTCGATGCCCAGCCGGGCGCAGGTCAGCGCATCCAGGAGCGGGTACTCGCCCGGCGTGGCCATGCTCACTTCCGGGGCGGCCACGACGGGGAGTTCCAGGTCGCGGGCCAGGCCGCGCAGGTAGGACAGGCGCCGCTGCTCGCTGGGGGCCTGCCCGTGGAAGAGTTGCACGTACAGCGCCGACGGGAAGATCGCCCGCAGCAGGCGCAGGTACATGGCCGCCCGCGCGAGGTCGCGCTGCTCGCCCAGCACCGTGGGGAAGCCCTGCCGCCCACCGGTCAGGCAGACGACGTGCTCCTGCACACCCCCACCCGCCTGCCGAAGCACGTCCAGGGGCAGGCCGTCTGGGTGATGGAGATTCACGGCCGTGATCAGCTCGCAGAGGGTGGTGTACCCCTCCCGGGTGCGGGCCAGGAGGACCACGGGGAACATCTGGGTGGGCGTGGATGCCCGGGGCGGACTGGGGAACAGGACGGGCAGCGTCACGCCGATGACTGCTGAGAGGCCCTGCTGCCCGGCTTCGTCGCACAGATCCACGGCGCCGGCCACACTGCACCAGTCCGCCAGGCCAACCGCCGTGAACCCGGCCGCCTTCGCCACCTGCACGAGGCGCCGGGGGCTCACGGTGCTGCGCCCCTCGCTGAAGAAGGATTGACACGCCAGCAGTGACGTCAAGCTCCGGGGCGTGGTCATATACACCTGTGACGCGCGAGAAGTTGCTGATGGAACTCAAGCGGGCATTCGGCGTGCAGCGGGACGCCGTAAGCTGGGCCGAGCAGGACCGGCAACCCGTAGCCGTGGTCGGCCGCCTGCACTTCCGGGGGACAGGGGCACGGCTGGAGGTTTGGACCGGCCTCGCCTGGACGCCCGTGCGGCACCTGGCGGAACTGAGCGAAGTCCTCGCCGATGCTAGCGCCCTGCGTCACGCACCCGTCCTCGATCAGTCCTGAAGGCGCGCCAGCCACCAGCGTCCCCCCTGTCCGTCCTCGTGATGCAGTTCGGCCGTGAGTGATCCCGCCTGCACGAGATAGCAGGTCCTGGGCCGCTCGCCCAACCACCAGCGGCCGCCGTATCGCCAGCGGTCGAGCACCGCCTGCACCGGGTAGGCCTGACCCTGCCAGATCAGGCGGATCGGCTGAGCGTCCCGCATCTCGACCTGCACCTCGCTCTGGTACGCCTTCATGGATCACGTCCTTCAAAGAAGGCCAAGACACGCTGCACAGCCCGATCCCTCTGCACGGCAGGCTTCAGGCTCCACGACCACCGCGGCGTGAGGTCCCGATGCCTCACCTGCCCGGTGAGCCAGTCCACCCAGGCGTATTGCGCATCTGTGGCATACGCCCACGGGTCCAGCCACTCCACTCGCACCAGCGCCTCTGGGAAGCGGGCCAGGACTGTTTTCGTGACCTCCAGATCCGCGAGGCCCGCCCAGAGACCCACCATGCGCCCCGGTTGCGCCAGCCCACCCAGCTGCACGGTCAGCCGGTCGATCCCCAAAGGGAGCGCGGCTGCGTCCTGCAGGGCCAGGCCGGCGACGCGGGTCAGGGCGAGGTCGTCCAGGGGCCACTTGAGCTGCCGGGTACCCGACAGACGACCGCCGATGGTATCCGCGTGAACGGTCAGGGTCGCGGCCAGACGGCCCCGGAGTTCCGCGATCAGGCCCGGCAGCACGTCGCGCAGGGCGGCGTCCACTTGGGCCGGTTCGGTCAGGGGCAGGTCAAACGCCAGGGACGCTTCCAGCACCTGTCCGGGGCGGTACTTCTCCACGGCCGTGGTGCGTTCCCCTTTCAGGAAGCGGTTGAGGCGCTTGCCGACATCGACGCCCAGGAAGGCTTCGCGCTGCGCGGGGCTCCACACCATGAGGCCGCCGAGGTCACGCAGACCCAGGAAGTGCAGCTTCTCCAGAGAGGCGAGTGGAACGCCCAACGCGGTGAGGTGCGTCAGAGGTGTGAGCTTCAGAAAGGCCTGCTCGGCCGAGTTGCCATCGTGGGCTTCCTTGACTTCACCGGGCGGCACTCTCAAGGCCGCCAGGTGCGCCAGTTCCCGGGAAGGCGCGAGCCCAACGGGCGCGTGCAGCGCCGCCGCGAGGTCCCGCGCGCCGGAGGGGGTCAGGGTCAGGAACGCGACCCCGCCCGTCCGGCCGTCCACCCGGTCACTAAAGCGGGCGTACAGCTGCTCCAGGAGTTCCGCCCAGATCGCCTGGGCTTCGGGTGCCGGCACCACTTCCACATGCAGATCGGGGCAGCGGGACAGAGCGGCCGTCTCGCGCAGGCCGACTGTCACGCCCGCCTGGGCCGCGAGCGGACAGACTTGGAGGACGCGCCTCGCCTCGGTCAGAACGGCCAGGGGCACGCCCGGATGCTGTCGCCTCACGTGTTCCAGCGGCCAGGGGGCGAGGAGGACGCAGGCGGTGAGGCTCGGCGTGCGTCCACCCATGGTCAGGCCCTCCGCGTCAGGGGCCGGGGTCCGGCAAGACCCAGGCGGGCGACCATCCGCCCCTGGATCTGCACATCGGCGGCCGGGTACGTGCGCCGGGGGTGGTCGGGGTTCTCGCTGATCAGGACGACCTCGTCGCCGAACACGTAGACGCGCTTGAGCGTGGCGGCGTTGTCACCGGGAATGAGGACGACGGCCACGTCTCCGTCGAGGACCTCTGGGGCCGGTCTCACCAGCACGTAGTCGCCGTCCATGACGCCAATGCCGGTCATGCTGTCGCCCCGCACCTGCAGGAGAAAATCCCCATCTTTCACACCGAGGAGGTGGTCGAGGCTGGGGGTGACGTGATCGGGGGTCTGGTCTGCGAGGATCGGCGCACCGGCAGCGATCTGGCCGTAGATGGGGATGCCGTCCTGGATGGCGTTCCTGGCCTGCTCGGTGAGGATCAGGCGGCCCCGGGCGCCGGTGCGTTCGATCATGCCCAGTTCGACGAGGGCTTTAAGGTGGAAGCTGATGGTGGCTTCGGTGAGCTGGGCGGCGCGGGCGAGTTCGGCGGCGCTGGGGGGGCCGCCGGTGTCGCGGGTGAGCTGCGCGGTGAGGCGCAGGAGGGTCAGGCGCAGTGGGGTCAGGCGGGGGGGCATCAGGGTTCACTCCGACTATCGAAGAATGCTTTGATAGTTTCGTGTATCGTGACCGATGACAGGATTCCGCGTCAACCCCTGGATGGTGGAACGTTAAGCAACTCACACGATGGGAATTCGCTGCCAGATACTTCAACGAGTCAGGGTGCTCGAACGCGCAACAACAAGCTCGACGCGATCCTTCAGTCATTCGTATCGAAGTGAAGTAAGAGTGTCATGTTGCTGTCAATGAATACTGGGTTACTTTGTGTAGGCGCATCTGAAGCATTGCTGCTGCCGCATACTGACCCAAAGTCGAGTATGATCCGAAACGGACGCCTTTGAGCTTCGCATCCCCTGCATGTCCTGAACGCCCAGGTCAATACTCAGCACTATCAACTGAGTTCATAGAGACTTTTGCAGACACGCAGGTTAAACTGACACTCCAAGAGCCAAGCAAGAGCGCGTTCATTACAGGGCTCTGGATTGCTTCATTGTAGATACCACCCCGAGTGAACGCGCCCATATAGAAGTTGAATCCGGCTCGATCATGTCTTCCATGAGACGATGATACTCTCATTGATGCATGATCCCATGACCAGAATCAACGAGGGAGAAATATTGATCATTTAAAATGATACTTCGAAATGCGATCAGCGATAACACACAATGATTGACAGAATGATGGAGAGAGCATGAACGGTATCCTCGATCTGAGAGACGCCCCCGAATTCCATAAGATCCTTCTTGATTTCGCGCATCGACTTGAACCCGAGAGCAACGGAAGAGATGTCGTCCTTGCATCGGTGTTTACGACGCTGCGTTATCGTGATGGTCGCGACTTCCGCTACTCGCTGGATCCGGCCAACTTTCAAGTTGAAGAATACGACTCACTCGTTCGTGCCGTCTCCCCAATTAATCAGTCAAGCCAAGCTCGTCGGTTGGCGTACCGCGTTCGAGATATTGAAGGGTTCTGGCATAGCCCAATTGGCACGACAGGTATCTGGAAAGACATCCTCGGCCTTGAAGAACGCGACATTCCTGAAGCGGAAAAAACGATTCTTGAATCGATCTACCAGGTGAAACAGCATGCCCTGCTGCAACAGCATGGTGATGACTTCCGTGCGTACGGTGCCGCCAACGGGCTCCCCGAAGGCATGATGACCAGTGCCTACCTGAACCGCCTCGACACGCGGGACCCCATCCGTGAGCACCTGCGCGCGCTCCTGAACGGCCGGGTACCGTTCACAAGGCACGCCCTCAAGCTGCTGCGCGCTCACGCAAAGGGCTGGACAGCACACCAGACCGAACATGATCAGGACCTCACCTCCCCAAAGGGCGCGCACGTGGACGTGACCCCACGGCACCCCCACACGCCCATATGGGTCACCACGCCCGCTCACCCACCGAGGCGCCGGGAACTCTCAGCGGAACTCGTTGAGAGCTTGCGGCCACAACGGACTGAGATCATGAATGCGTTGCCGGCAGCCCTGCAGCCTGAAGCCCATGAGCTCTTCTCCAGTCTTTCCGTCGAACCCCGTTGCTCACCCACCTTGCTGGCGACCCTTCGGGACATAACCGGTGAAGAGCTCAACGAGCGTGAGTTGGCTGCACGAAAGAGCGCCATGAAACGCGACGAGGTGTGGGTTACCACCATGGTGGAGCATTGGGACCTGCTCGCATTGTCCTTGAATGAACTGCAGCCGCTCAGAAAGACTCGGCTGAAAGAGCATCTCACTCGGCAGCGCCTCCTCCCGACCGAATGGAGTCTGCTGAGGGAGGCGTGGAAGGCTGCCACTGCCACACTGGACCAGGACACGCTTGCGGCGCAGGCCCTACCGCTCTCCATTGCGGACCAGCGGTACTGGCACACCCGCCGATTCCGGTTACAACTTCACTTGACGGCTGACCAGGCTGATCTGGTCGGTCGACTGGAAGAGAAAACGTTACTGAACATGGACCTGCCAGCCCTGCGCACGGCGCACAGCTTGGATAAGGATTCCATGCTCACGGATATCCAGATCCACGAGCTTCGGCAGCGCCACCACCTGATCGACGCTGTGCCGCCGGAGTATCGAGATGCGTTCAGGCGCGCCGTTGCGGACAACAACTTTCAACCACAGATGAGGCAAGTCCTGGCACGCTTGGCCAGTCGACTCAATCTGGAATTGGAGACGTTGCAGGCACCGACGCTGCCAGAAGACATGCGCTCTGCCCTCTTTCACTTGTGGGCCTACATCGCACCGCAGGTACCTGAAATGGCCGGCGCTCTCTACACGGCACTGAAGAAGGGTCGCTATACGTTGAAGGAGGCCGATACGCTCAAGGCACTCGCGACGACGCCCCTTCCAAATGATGTGCTCCCGGAAGAGGCTCGCGCGCTCCTCTTGCATTTCGCGCATGTTTGGTCGCACAACGCGCTAGAACTGAGAGAAGCGGTTGAGCATAAAAGATACACACCGCTGACGTACGCTCAGTTGGTTCGTCATGTCAGAGACGTTGAAATTATGGTTCAGAACGCACGCACTCGCCAGCAGGACGAAGAGCGGCAGGCGGCGCTCACGAGGCAACAGGACAGAGAGGTCGCCTTCAGGTCCGCCGTGGATCTCTGCAAGCAACTCATGGCGCGGTGGAAGGCCTGGAGCCCAGCGGATGCTCAGGCGATGCTGGCGGTCCAACCTGCCGAACTCCTGACGTGCCTGCCACACGTCTGCGGAGAATTTCAAATCAATAACAAACGGATTTCTCTGAAGATTGAGAAGGCCGTAAGGGACTGGATGTCTGCTCGGTCAGCGGGGGTGACTGGAGCACCGTCGTAGGTCTTCGGCATTGTGGTCACGATGGACGGACGGCGGGAACCGTAGCTTGAGGCATGAGCGAGTCGCCCCTGCAGCCGGTGCTGCTGGTGATCGTGCCGCCGGACTGGGAGGCTGATCCGGCGGCGCTCGCCGAGTTGCGCCGGTGCCTGGCGGATGAGTTCGGCGCGCGGCTGAGCCTGCGTCAGGGTACGGTGCCGATGCGGGGGCCGCTGCACCTGTACTGCGGGGTGTGGCCGGACGGCCTGATGTGGTCCGCCCGGCGGGAGGTCACGCCCCGGCTCGCGCAGGCCTTCTTCAGCCTGGACTGGCTGGACCTGGATGACGCGGCCATCTGAGGCGCTACGCTCAGCCGCGTGAACGAGGCCGAGATGGACGTCGTGCTGGACGTGGACGGTCAGATGGCCTTGATGCGCCCGCCGGACTCCAGTGAGGCACCCTGGTCGCTGGCCTCACTGCCGTGCGGCGTGTCGCACACCTGACCTTGATCTTCGCAGAATGACCACGCGGAGGCAGGATGGAGGGGCGCACGCCTGGCGCCCAGTGCCCCGCGAGTGAGGGTCGTTGTGCCGCTTCGGTCTGGGAGACGTGGGAAAGCCCTGCGTTGCCGCAGGGCTGGAAGTCCGCCTTCACCTGGGCGGGTTTTGCTGTTGGGTGCCTCAGCCTGTGCCGGGTGGCCTTACCGTAGCGTCACTGAACAGCCAGGTCAGAAGTTGAACTTGTCGATGTTGCTCTTGTCGAAGACGGTGAGTGGCCCGAGGATCACCACGCCGTCTTTGCCGATGGTGCGCTGGCCGAGTTTCCCGGCGCTGAACTTCTCGCCTTCCTTGCCGGTGATCTGCCCGCTGACGAGTGCCGCGGCGGCGTACGACGCGAGGTAGCCGAGGTCCTCGGGGTTCCACAGGGCGAAGCCCTGCACGGTGCCGTTCTTCACGAATTCACGCATCTGGTTGGGCGTGCCCAGGCCGGTCAGGGCGACCTTGCCTTTGTAGGGGCTGCCGGAGAGGTAGCGGGCGGCGGCGCTGATGCCGACCGTGGTGGGCGAGATGACGCCCTTGAGGTTCGGGTAGGCCTGCATCAGGCCCTGCATCTCGGTGAAGGATTTCTGGTCGTCGTCGTTGCCGTAGGCGATCTTGACGAGTTTCATGTCCTTGTACTGCGGCTTGGTGAGTTCGTCCCGCATCACCTTGATCCAGGCGTTCTGGTTGGTGGCGTTGGGCGTGGCGGAGAGGATGGCGATCTCGCCTTTGTTGCCGATCTGCTTGGCGAGCAGTTTGACCTCGTCACGGGCGATGGTGTCGGCGCTGGCCTGGCTGACGAAGACGTTGCGGCCGTCCTTGGCGACGTCACTGTCGTAGGTGACGACCTTGACGCCCTGGCCCATGGCGCGCTTGAGGTAGGGCACGAGGGCGTTGGCGTCGCTGGCGGACACGACAATGGCCTTCTGGCGCTGGGCGAGCAGGGTGTTGATGTAGCTCACCTGGCTGCTCGCGCCGGCGTCGGAGGGCCCGACCTGCTTGCCGACCCCGGCGAACTCCTTGATGGCCGCCTGGCCGCCCTTCCAGGCGGTGGTGAAGTAGGGGTTGTTCACCTGTTTGGGCAGGAAGGCGATGGTGATGCCTTTTTGCAGGGCGGGTTGCGCCAGGGCGGCGGCGCCGAGGGCGAGGGTCAGGGCGGCGAGCAGAGCAGTGCGGTGTTTCATGGGTTCCTCCAGGAACGGTCGGGGATGCGGGGGAAGGGGGGCGGGGCCAGCCCGGGGGTCAGGTGATCACTGGGCGCCTCCCTTGGCGGCGCGGCCGCGGCGGCCGTACGCGGCTTTGAGCTGCGCGGAGAGGTTGGGGCCGAGCACGGAGAGAATCAGGAGCAGGCCGGTGACGATGGTCAGGATTTCGTTGGGGACGTCCGCGAGGGTCAGGGCGTTCTGGATGATGCCGATCAGGAACACGGCGGCGATCACCCCAATGACGCTGCCGCGCCCGCCGAAGATGCTCACGCCGCCGAGCAGCACGGCCGCGATCACCGAGAGCTCCAGCCCATTGGCGTTGTCCGCGCGGGCGCTGGAGAAGCGGAAGGTGTACACCACGGCCGCGAAGGCGCTCATCAGGCCGGAGAGGGTGAAGAGCAGCAGTTTGGTCCGCTCGACGCGCAGCCCGGCGAAGCGCGCCGCGACCTCGTTGGACCCGATGGCGTACAGCGAGCGGCCGAACGGGGTCGCGTGGAGCACCACGGCCGTCAGGGCCGCGAGGAGCACGAAGGCCACGATCGGGATCGGAATCTGCGTGCCGGGCACCAGGCCGAAGCCCAGGTTGGTCCAGAAGGGCGGGAAGTCCGCCACGGCGCGGTCACCCAGCAGGGCGTACGCCAGCCCGCGGTACAGGGCGAGCGTGCCGATGGTGACCGCCAGGGAGGGCAGGCCCAGGCGGGTGACCAGCCAGCCGTTGAAGAAGCCCGCCAGCGTGCCCAGGCCCAGGGTCAGGACGATGGCCAGCGGCATCGGGACGTGCGCGGCCCACAGCACGCCCAGCAGGGCGCTGCACATGCCGGCGATGGACGCCACGGACAGGTCGATCTCTGCCGCGATGACGATCAGGGTCATGGTGAGGGCGATCAGGGCAATCTCGACCAGGTTCGAGGAGAGGTTGGAGAGGTTCGCGGCGGTCAGGAACGCGTCCGAGAGGGTGGAGCCGAGCAGCAGGGCCAGGGCGACCAGGGCGAGGATGGTGGCCTCCCAGCCGAGAAGGCTGCGCTTGGGCCGGTTCGGGACGCTCATCGGTGGCTCCTTTCCTGCATGGCCCGCGCGGCGCGCCGGGCGAGAATGATGTCGATGCTGATGGCCAGCAGCAGCAAGGCACCCTGGATGGCCTGCTGCCAGAACGCCGGGGCGCGCAGGGCGACGAGGGCGCTGCCGATCACGCCGAGCAGCAGCGCGCCGATCCCGGCGCCGGCGATGGTGCCCACGCCGCCGGTGATGGCCACGCCGCCCACCACGGCCGCGGCGATGACCTGCAGTTCGAGGCCGGTGCCGGCGGCCGCGTCGACCGTGCCGAAGCGGGCGAGGTACAGCACCCCGGCCAGGCCGGCGATCGCGCCGGAGAGCATGAATCCGGTCAGGACGCGGCGGTTGACGTTGATGCCGGCCAGGGTGGCGGCTTCGGCGTTGGAGCCCACCGCGTAGTACTCCCGGCCGGAGCGGTAGGAGCGCAGGTAAATTCCGAAGCCGACCATCACTGCGAGGACCAGCAGCACGAGCGTGGGGACACCCAGGACGCTGCCGCTGGCGAAGGTGCTGAAGGCGGCGGGTAGGTTGCTGGCGGTGATCTGCCCGCCGTGCACGACGGCATAGTCGACGCCGCGGAAGACGTACAGGGTGCCGAGGGTCGCGACCAGGGCCGGGACCTTGCCGTAGGCGACGAGGAGGCCATTGACGGCGCCCAGCACCGCGCCGATGCCCAGACCGGCCAGGAAGGCCAGCCAGATGGGCATGCCGGGGTTCGCGACGAACAGCGAGCCCGACAGGAAAGCGGTGAGGCCCAGGACGCTGCTGACGCTCAGGTCGACGTGCTTCATCAGCAGGACGAGGGTCTGCCCGACGACGACCAGCGCGATGATGGCGACGTTCAGGGCCAGGTCCCGCACACTCTGGGCGCTCAGGAAGCGGGGGTTGAGGGCGGTGGTGACGGCCACCAGGGCCAGCAGGATCACGAGCAGGCTGGCCTCGCGCGCCTTGAACAGGCGGCTCAGGAGGTGCGGCGGGGCGGGCAGGGGCGCGCCGGGTGTGGAGAGTTCAGTCATCAGGCCACGCTCCCTCTGGCGGCCTGCTGGCCGGTGGCGAGGTACATCACCGTTTCTTCCGTGGCGTCTGTGCGGGAGAGTTCGCCCACCAGTTCGCCTTCACGCATGACCAGGATGCGGTCGGCCATGCCGAGCACTTCCGGCAGGTCCGAGCTGATCATCACGACCGCCAGGCCCTCGGCGGCCAGTTCGGCCAGGGTGCGGTGCACCTCCGCCTTGGCACCCACGTCGACGCCGCGCGTGGGTTCATCCACGATGAGCACGGCCGGGCCGGTGGCCAGCCATTTGGCGAGGACCACCTTCTGCTGGTTGCCGCCCGAGAGGGTGCTGACCGGGTCGGTCAGGCGGTGAGCTTTGAGGCGCAGTTTGCTGGTCCAGGTGCTGGCCGTCTGGTACTCCGCCGCGCGGTCCATCAGCAGGCCCCGGCGCAGCTGCGGCAGGATCGCCAGGGTGGCGTTGCGCTCGATGGACATGTCCATCACGAGGCCCTGCTGGCGGCGGTCTTCCGGGACGAGGCCGATCCCGGCGGTCATGGCGGCGGCCGTGCTGCCGCTGGGGATAGGCTGGCCCCGCACCTGCACGTCTCCCCCATCGCGCGGGTCGATGCCGAAGATGGCGCGCGCGACTTCACTGCGTCCCGCGCCGACCAGCCCGGCGAGGCCCACGATCTCACCGCGCCGCACCTGGAAGCTCACGTTCCGGAACACCCCGCGGCGGGTGAGGTTCCGCACGTCCAGGACGACGTCACCGGGGGTCACGGCCTGCTTGGGGTAGAGCTCGCTGACGTCGCGGCCGACCATGCCGCGCACGACGCGGTCGATGGTGTAGGTGCCCGTGGGGCCGCTGCTCACCCACTGCCCGTCGCGCATGATCGTGAAGCGCTGGCATTCCGCGAACGCTTCTTCCAGGCGGTGCGTGATGAACAGCACGGCCGCGCCGCGGGCGCGTAGCGTCCGGACCACGCGGAAGAGGCGTTCGGTTTCCTGTCCGGTGAGGGCGGCGGTGGGTTCGTCCATGATCAGCACGCGCGCCTGGAAGGACAGCGCCTTGGCGATCTCGACGATCTGCTGGTCGGCGATGGACAGGCCGCGCACGGGCCGGGTCGGGTCGAGCGGGACGCCCAGGTCGGTGAGGATCGCGCCCACCTGGGCGTCCATGGCGTGGCGGTCGATGCGGCCGCCTTTCAGGGGCTGGCGGCCCATCAGGACGTTCTCGGCGACCGTGAGGTCCGGGAAGAGGGTGGGTTCCTGGTAGATGATGGCGATCCCCGCGTCCCGGGCTTCGGCGGGCGTGTGGAAAGTGCGGGGCTGCCCGTCGACGCGCAGGTCGCCGCCGTCGGCGCGGTGGACGCCGGCGAGGATCTTGACGAGGGTGCTCTTGCCGGCGCCGTTCTCGCCGAGCAGGGCGTGCGCTTCGCCGCCGAACAGTTCGAGGCTGACGTCCACGAGCGCCTGAACGGGCCCGAAGGCTTTGCTGGCGTGGTGCAGGGCGAGGATGGGGGCCGCGTCAGTCAAGGTGAAACACCTCCTGGAGTTGCAGGAAGCCCGTGTCGGGCGCGCGGCCATCCAGAGCCTCGAAGTAGGGGGCCATGTCGGCCTGCCAGCGGGCGTTGACGTCGCGGGTCTGCATGCCGCTCACGGCGGCGTGGAGGTCGGGCGTTTCGAAGTAGCCGACCAGCAGGCCGTCGTCGCGCAGGAACAGGGAGTAGTTGTGCCAGCCGGTGTCGCGCAGCGCGGCGAGCATGTCGGGCCAGACGGCCTGGTGACGCTTTCGGTATTCCTCGAGGCGCTCGGGGCGGACCTGGAGGAGGAAGCAGACGCGGTGGTGCGTGGGGGAAACAACAGACACGGGGGCTCCAGGGGACCTGCGTCCCAGATCGAGAAGAGTGAAATTTGGTGCCGTCATGTAACACCCTCGCGCAAAAAAATGCAAGGGCTTGTCATTTTGTGTTCGAATGGTGTTAGATTCGGAGTATGGTCATGGACAGTCTCAAGGTGGGCAGCGAACGCCAGCACCTGATCCTCCGGCGAGCCCTCGCCGAACGCGTCGTCAAGGTCAAAGACCTCGCCGCCGAACTCGGCGTACACGAAATGACCATCCGCCGTGACATCGACCAGCTGGCCGAACAGGGCCTGCTGCAGCGCATCCACGGCGGCGCCCGCATCCTGGAGAAGACCAGCGAGGAAGTCGCCCACCAGCTGCGCGCCACCAAGCACACCGAAGCCAAAGACGCCCTCGCCCGCGCCGCACTGGAGCTCATCGAGGACGGCGACGTGGTCGCCCTGGACGCCAGCACCACCGCCCTGGCCCTCGCGCGCATCCTCCACGCCCGCAACGTCAGCGCCATCGTCAGCGGCCTCGACGCCGCGAACGTTCTGGCCGCGAGCGGCGTGCCCTTCCTGATGGTCGGCGGGAACTTCCACGCGCCCGCCCGCTCCTTCGTCGGCGCGTTCTTCATGGACACCATGACCCGCCTGCACCCGGACAAGGTGGTGTTCTCCGCCAAGGCCTTCTCCCCGGACGCGGGCTTCACCGACCCGCACCTGCCGGAAGTGGGCGCCAAGCAGACCCTCGTCCGCGCGGGCGGCACCGTCATCGCCCTGATCGACGCCTCGAAATTCGAACGCCGGGCGCTCGCCACCATCGCCACGCTCGACCAGGTGGACGTCCTGATCACGAACCAGGCGCCGTCCGAACGGGTCCGCAGCGCGGTCGAGACCGCCGACACCACCCTCATCGTCACCCTGGAGGATCAATGAATCAGGAGCTGTTCCAGGCGCTCAGCGCGCAACGCATCGAGACCCCCAGCTGGGGCTACGGCAACAGCGGCACCCGCTTCAAGACCTTCTCCGCGCCCGGCGCCGCGCGCGACGTGTTTGAAAAAATCGAGGACGCCGCCGAAGTGCACCGCCTCACCGGCATCGCGCCCAGCGTGGCCCTCCACATCCCCTGGGACGAGGTGAGTGACTACGCGCACCTGCGCCGCTTCGCCGCGGAGCGCGGCGTGACGCTCGGCGCCATCAACCCCAACGTGTTCCAGGACGACGCGTACAAGCTCGGCTCCATCGCCCACCCGGACGAGCGGGTGCGGGCCGAGGCTGTAGGGCACCTCCTGGCCTGCGTGGACGTCATGACGCAGACCGGGTCACGCGACCTGAGCCTGTGGTTCGCGGACGGCACCAACTACGCCGGTCAGGACGACCTGCGCGCCCGCAAACGCCGCGTCCGCCAGGCCCTGGCGCAGGTGCACGACGCGCTGCCCGAGGGCAGCCGCATGCTCGTCGAGTACAAGCTGTTCGAACCGGCCTTCTACGCCACCGACCTGTTCGACTGGGGCGCCGCGTACGCCCACTGCCTCGCCATCGGCGACAAGGCGCAGGTGCTCGTCGACCTCGGCCACCACGCGCAGAGCGTGAACATCGAGCAGATCGTCGCGTTCCTCCTCGACGAGGGGCGCCTGGGCGGCTTCCACTTCAACGCCCGCCGCTACGCGGACGACGACCTGATCGTCGGCACCACTAACCCCTTCGAGCTCTTCTGCATCTACGCGGAACTCGCCGCAGCCGAACAGGCCAGTGACGACCTGACCCGCACCACCGCCCGGCAGGTCGCGTACATGATCGACCAGAGCCACAACATCGAACCCAAGGTCGAGGCCATGATCCACAGCGTCGTGAACTGCCAGGAAGCGTACGCCAAGGCCCTCCTGATCGACCGCGAGCGCCTCACGGCCGCCCAGCAGCAGGGTGACGTCCTCGAAGCGCAGCGCACCCTGATGGACGCCTTCCGCACGGACGTCCGCCCCCTGCTGGCCGAGTGGCGCCGCGAGAGCGGCCTGCCCGAAGACCCCATTCAGGCCCACCGGGCCAGCGGCTACCAGCAGACCATCGCCCGGGCGCGCGGCACGGCCGCCGCCGGCGGCGGCTTCCCCGTCAAGAGTTAAGTCACCCTGCCCCCTGCATGACCCGCCGCCCGGCCGGGTCCGGCCTCTCACACCCCCAACCCCGGAGGACCCCATGACCGCCACCCAGCCCAAAACCATTATCGTCAACCGCTGGAACGACGCCGAAGCCCCCACCAGCGACGGCCTGGCCGCCCTGACGTACCGCTCGAACCTGCTCGGCGCGGACCGCACGCTGGTCAACATCTACGGCGGGAACACCAGCACCAAGAGCGTCGAGAAAGACCACCTGGGCCGGGACGTGACCGTGCTGTGGGTCAAAGGCAGCGGCAGTGACATCGCCAGCATCACCGAGCGGGGCTTTGCGGGCCTGAAACTGGATGAAGTCCTGCCCCTCTTTGACCGCCCCGAGATGTCCGACGAGGAAATGACCGCCTACCTCGAGCGGACCACCTTCGAGCCTGGCCGGCCCCGTCAGAGCATCGAGACGCTGCTGCACGCCTTCGTGCCGGCCAAGCACGTCGACCACACGCACCCGGACGCCATCATCGCCATCGCCTGCACGCCCACCGGGCCCGACATCATGCGCGAGATCTACGGTGGCCGGGCCGCGTGGGTGGACTACATCCGCCCCGGCTTCACCCTCAGCCAGCAGATCGGCGCGGCCGTCCGTGACAACCCTGGCCTGGAAGCCGTCGTGATGGGCAAGCACGGCCTCGTCACCTGGGGGGACACCGCCAAGGAGAGCTACGAGACGACCCTGCGGATCATCGGGGAAGCGCAGGCGTACCTTGACGCGCACGCAGAAGCCCAGCCGTTCGGCGGTGCCCGCGTGCAGAGCCTCACGGACGAGGATGCGAACGCACTGCTCGCGGAAGTGCTGCCGGTCCTGCGCGGCGCCATGAAGGGCGCCCGCCCCGTGATCCTGAACGTGGACCGCAGCCCCGAGGTGCTCGAATTCGTGAACTCCAACGCGGCGGCCCAGCTGTCCCAGGTGGGTGCCGCCTGCCCGGACCACCTCGTGCACACCAAACGCACCCCGCTTTTCCTGAACTGGACGCCCGACCAGGGCCAGGCGGCGCTGCTGGACGCCGCCCGCAGCGGCGTCGAGAGCTTCAAAGCCGAGTACGCCGCGTACTTCGAGGAGAACAAGGGCGAAGGGGACGTGATGTTCACCCCCAGCCCCCGGGTGGTGCTGATCCCCGGCCTGGGTATGGTCAACAGCGGACCCGACGCGCAGGGTGCGGACGTCTCCCGTCAGCTGTACCTGCGCGCCATTCAGGTGATGAAAAGCGCGAGCAGCCTGGGCGGCTTCGTCAGTCTCACCGCCGCCGAGTCGTACGCGGTGGAGTACTGGCCGCTGGAACTGTACAAGCTCGCGCAGAAACCCGCCCCGAAAACCCTCGAAGGGCACGTGGCGCTCGTGACCGGCGCGGCCAGCGGCATCGGGCGCGCCATTGCCCGGCGCCTGGCGGGTGACGGCGCGCACGTCGTCATCGCGGACCTCAACGCCGAGGGGGGGCAGCAGGTCGCGCAGGAGATCACCAGGGAACGCGGGTACCGGCGCGCCGCGAGCACCGGCATGAACGTCACCAGCGAAGAGCAGGTGCAGGCCGCCTACCAGACGACCGTGCTGGCGTACGGCGGCGTGGACATCGTCGTGAACAACGCCGGCATCGCGTCCAGCGCCCCCATCGAGGAGACCAGCCTGGACATGTGGAACAAGAACCAGAGCATCCTCTCGACCGGGTACTTCCTGGTGGCCAGAGAGGCGTTCAAGGTCCTCAAGGCGCAGAACACCGGCGGGAACCTCGTGTTCATCGGCAGCAAGAACAGCCTCGCGGCAGGCAAGAACGCCGCGGCGTACAGCACTGCGAAAGCCGCGGAAGTGCACCTGGCCCGCTGCCTGGCCGAGGAGGGCGGCGCCCACGGCATCCGCGTGAACAGCGTCCTCCCGGATAGCGTGCTGTCCGGGTCGGCCATCTGGGACGGCAAGTGGCGCGCCGAGCGGGCCGCGACGTACGGCATCCGCGAGGACCAGCTCGAGGACTTCTACCGGCAGCGCAACACCCTCAAGGTGAACGTCCTCCCGGAGGACATTGCCGAAGCGACGTACTTCTTCACCACGCCCGCGGCCGCGAAAACCACCGGCGGCATCCTCACGGTCGACGGCGGGGTACCCACCGCGTATGTCCGCTGACGTGAAACGCCACGTGGCCATCGACCTCGGCGCGTCCAGCGGCCGGGTGGCGCTGGGCACCGTGCGGCACGGCCGGCTGTCCGTGGAGGTCCTGCACCGCTTCCAGAACGGCGGCGTGCCCGTGCAGGGCGGCCTGTACTGGGACGTGCTGGGCCTGTGGCGCGAGATCTTGCACGGCCTGCGGCTCGCCGCGCAGCACGGGCACATCGACAGCGTCGGTGTGGACTCCTGGGCGGTGGACTACGCGCTGCTCGACGAGCACGACCTGCTGATGGACGGCGTGCACCACTACCGCGATCCCCGGACGGACGGCGTCATGCAGCACTGCCTGAACGTCCTGCCCCGAAGCGCGGTGTACGAGGCCACCGGCATTCAGTTCCTGCCGTTCAACACCGCGTATCAGCTGGTCGCGCACGAACGTCAGGCGCCCGGCATTCTCAGCCGCGCCTGTCAGGTGCTGATGGTGCCGGACCTGCTGCACTTCTGGCTGAGTGGGCGGCGCGTGTCCGAACTGACGAACGCCAGCACCACGCAGCTGTACGACCCGCGGCAGGACACCTGGTCGGCGCCAGTCCTTCACGCGTTCGGCCTGCCAGCGGCGCTGTTCCCGGACGTCGTGCCGGCGGGCACCGTCCTGGGGCCCGTCACGCCGGCCATCGCGCAGGAGACCGGCCTGGCAGGCACGGTCGTCATCGCGCCCGCCACGCATGACACCGCGAGCGCGGTGGCGGCGGTGCCCGCCCGCGGGTCAGGCTGGGCGTACCTGTCGAGCGGCACGTGGTCCCTGGTCGGAATCGAGACCCTCAGCCCCGTGGTGACCCCCCAGGCCCTGCGCCACAACCTCACGAACGAAGCGGGCGTGAACGGCACCACCCGGCTGCTGAAGAACGTCATGGGCCTGTGGATCGTGCAGGAATGCCGCCGCGCGTGGGGCAACCCGGACTTCGCGCAGCTGTACGCCGACGCCGAGAAGGTGCCCGGCACCGGTCCCCTGATCGACCCGGACGACCCGCGGTTCCTGCACGCCGGCCTGGACATGCCCGAACGCATCCAGGCGTTCTGCGCGCAGACCGGTCAGGCAGTGCCGACCACGCCGGCCGAACTGGTCCGCTGCGTGCTCGACAGCCTCGCCCTGCGCAGCGCGGAAGTGATCCGCCAGCTGGAGGAGGTGACCGGGCGCGCCATCACGGTCCTGCACGTCGTGGGCGGCGGCGCGCAGCTGCGGTTCCTCAATCAGCTGCTGGCGGACGTGACCGGCTGCACCGTCATTGCCGGACCCGTGGAGGCCACCCTGATCGGCAACCTGCTGGTGCAGGCGGAAGCGTCCGGGAGTATTCCGCCCGGCAGCCTGCGGGACGTCGTCCTGGCCTCCGAGGTGCTCGACACCTTCGAACCGCGCTCAGCCGTTTCCCCCCAGCGCCTGGCGTTCTTCGCCGCGCTGGGCTCCACCCCCGTGCCCTCCTGAATCGGCAGGCGTGCGGCCCCCGCCGCCCGAAGAGGGCGCGTCCGAGTGCCGCCCGCCGCCGGAGGTGTTTCAGTGAAGATCGACCTGTTTATCACGTGTCTCAACGACGCGATGTTTCCCCGCACCGGCGAGGCGACCGCGCGGCTCCTCGAACGCCTCGGGCACGAGGTGCGTTTCAACGAGCGGCAAACCTGCTGCGGGCAGATGCACTTCAATTCCGGCTACCAGCACGACGCGCTGCGGCTCGTCCGGCATTTCGTGGACACCTTCCGGGACGCGGACGTGGTGGTCGCGCCCAGCGGCTCCTGCGTCGGCATGGTCCGTGACCTGTACCCCAGGGCAGCCGAGTGGGCCCACGACGACGCCCTGCTGGCGGAGGTTCAGGCACTCACGCCCCGGGTGTTCGAACTCAGCGAGTTTCTCGTGCACCACCAGGGCCTCGAGGACGTCGGCGCGTACTACCCGCACCGGGTCACGTACCACCAGACCTGCCACGCCATGCGGGTCCTGCGGGTCGGGGACGCGCCCCTGCGCCTCCTGCAGCGCGTCCGGGGGCTGAACCTCGTGGCCTTACCGGCGGTGGACCAGTGCTGCGGGTTCGGCGGGACGTTCAGCGTCAAGAATCCGGAGACGAGCACCGCCATGCTGGCCGACAAGGTGCAGCACGTCATGAGCACGAACGCCGAAGCGTGCACGGCCGGGGACAACAGCTGCCTGATGCACATCGGTGGGGGACTCAGCCGCCTGCAGAGCGGCACCCGCACCGTGCACCTCGCCGAGATCCTGGCCAGCACGGAACACGAGGTGTTCGCGTGAGTGCCGGCGGCATCAAGCCCGCCCGGCCCTTCCCGGCGGCGGCCCGGGACACCCTGGGGAACGCCCAGATGCGCCGCAACCTCCGGCACGCGACCACCACCATCCGCGAGAAGCGCCAGCGCGCCGTGGACGAACTGCCGAACTGGGAGGCGCTGCGGGACGAGGCGGCCGCGCTGAAAGATCACGTGATGGCGCACCTCAGCGAGTACCTGCTGGAACTCGAAGCGTCCGTGCAGGCCCGGGGCGGCCAGGTGCACTGGGCCCGGACCGCGCAGGAAGCCCGGTCGATCGTGGCGGCGCTCGCTCAGCGTCACGGCGCGCAGGAGGTCATCAAGGTCAAGTCCATCAGCACCGATGAAATCGAGCTGAACGCCGGCCTGGCCGCACACGGCATCCACGCGATCGAGACCGACCTGGCTGAGCTGATCGTGCAGCTGGCCGAGGACCAGCCCAGCCACATCCTGGTGCCGGCCATTCACCGCAACCGCGCGGAAATCCGGGAGCTCTTCCAGCGCAAACTGGGCGCCGAACTTCTCACGGACGACCCGAAAGCCCTGGCCGACGCCGCCCGGACGTACCTGCGGGAGAAGTTCCTCTCGACCACAGTGGCGGTGTCCGGCGCGAACTTCGCCGTGGCCGAAACCGGCACGGTCTGCGTCGTGGAGTCCGAGGGGAACGGCCGGATGTGCCTGACCATGCCGGACGTCCTGATCAGCGTGATGGGCATCGAGAAGGTCCTCCCGACCTGGCAGGACCTGGCGGTGTTCCTGCGCGTGCTGCCCCGGAGCAGCACCGCCGAGCGCATGAACCCGTACACGTCGTTCTGGTCGGGCGTCACCCCCGGGGACGGCCCGCAGGAATTTCACCTCGTGCTGCTCGACAACGGCCGCACCGACGTCCTGGCCGATGACGTGGGCCGGCAGACGCTGCGCTGCATTCGCTGCTCGGCCTGCCTCAACGTCTGCCCCGTGTACGAGCGGACCGGTGGGCACGCGTACGGGAGCGTCTACCCGGGGCCGATCGGCGCGATCCTGACCCCCCAGCTGCTCCAGCTGGAGGATGAGAATGCCAACACCCTGCCGTGGGCGAGCAGCCTGTGCGGCGCGTGCTACGACGCCTGCCCCGTCAAGATCAACATTCCGGAGGTGCTGCTGTACCTGCGCGGGCAGATCAGTGACGCTCAACCACCGAGTGTGCAGGCAGCGGCCTTCAAGGTGGCCGCCTGGGTGATGAGTGAACCGCACCGGTTTGAAGGGGCCATCAAACTCGCCCGGACGGGCCAGGGGCCCCTGGTCAAACACGGCGCCATTCACGCCCTGCCCGGCCTGCTGGCGGGCTGGACGGCGTCCCGTGACCTCCCGGCGTTCCCCAGGCAGACCTTCCGGGAGTGGTGGCGCCAGCGTCCCGCGGCGCAGGAGCACGGTCCAGACAGACCGGAGGACACGAGCGAGACGGCCGGAAACGCCTGGGAGCCCCTATGAGTGCAGAAGCGAGACTAGAGATCCTCACGCGCGTGAACCGCGCGCAGCCGGCCGAGCCGACCCGGTTTCAGCGGCCCGCGCGGCCGGTCTCCGGCCGTGATGAGCACGACGTGGTCGAGCAGTTTGCCGAATACGCCGCCGAATACCGCGCGAACGTGATCCGGACGTCCCGCTCGGCCCTGCCCGCGGTCCTCGGCGATCTGCTCCAAGGGCAGGTTCAGGTCGCAGTCCCGAAGGACCTCGCCGCGGACTGGTTACCTGCGGCCCTGGCGGTGCACCGTGATGATCCGGACCTCACCGACCTGACCGTGATCACGGCCGTCGTCACCGGGGCTGCCGTCGCGATCGCGGAAACCGGCACGGTCGTGCTGGACCACGGGCCAGGGCAGGGTCGGCGCGCCCTGACGTTGGTGCCCGATCATCACATCTGCGTCGTGTTCGAGCATCAGGTGGTCGAGAGCGTGCTGGAAGCAGTGCAGCGGCTTCACCCCAGTGCGCGCCGGGGCCAGCCCCTGACGTGGATCAGCGGCCCCAGCGCCACGTCGGACATCGAACTCAGCCGCGTGGAAGGCGTGCACGGCCCGAGAACGCTCGATATCGTCCTGGTCGCCGGTCCACCCTGATCTGACCACAACGGAGGCGCGGCACCTGAAGGCAGGTGCCGCGCCCCTCTTGCGGACGCGTTTACGAGCTTCAGGCCAGCGGCAACGGGCCGAGGTCAAGCGTGGCCCACAGACCAGACCGTTTGAACACAGGCGCACCGCTCCACACGCCGGTCCTGGCGCTCGGTGAACCCACCTGCGCTGCGGCGACCTGGCCCAGAGGGAATGTGGAGAAGGGAGAGCCTGTGTTCCCTGTCCTGCCGCGGTCGGGGCGCGGCTCATCTGCTCGGTGGACTGCGTCGCTTTTCAGGTCACCCGCTGGACAGGACGGGATGGTGGCCGTCAGGCCAGTTCCGTGATCGAGCCGGAGCGCCGGGTGACGGTCAGGTTGCGGTAGCCCTTGGGCGTCATGCCGGTGCGCAGCTTGAACCGCCGGCTGAAGTACAGCGCGTCGTCGAAGCCCACTTCAGCGGCGACACTCTGAATGGATTGGGGCGTGGTTTCGAGGAGGTCCTTGGCGCGCTCCAGCCGGAGGAATTCGCTGAATTCCTGGAGGGTCTGGCCGACCTGTTCCTGGAAGAGATGCGAGAAGCGCGAGACGGACAGTCCGCTGAGCGCGGCCAGGTGTTCCCGGGTGTGCCGGGCGGCAGGATCGGCCCGGAGTGCAGCCAGGACTGTCTCGATGCGTGGATCGAGGCCCCGGGTGGAGAGCCGGGGATGTTGCGCGTTGAGGAGCAGCAGGGCGCGTTCGAGGGCGTTCATGGCGAACGCTTCGCGGTTGGGCAGGTCACCCCGGGCGTACGTGTTGACCTGCTTGAGTTCGTGCGCGATGCGGCGGCGGGCGGCTCTGTCCGTCACGCGCAGGTGCAGGAGGCCGGGGGACAGGACCGGCCAGTTCAGCCAGTCGAGCCATTCGGGTCGGGGGCGGAAGTGCGCCCACGTGACCTCCCAGCGTTCGAGGGACCGCTCGACGCCGTAGTCGTGCCGCGTGCCGGGCCGGAAGAGGACGCAGTCGCCGGCTTCGGTGATCAGTTCACCGCCGGCGTGACCGATGCGGCCACGGCCGCTGATCGTGAATTTCAGCAGCCAGTCATTGGTGCCGTGCTCCCGCCAGGCGTAGTACCCGCTCGTTTTGAGTTCGTGGTTGGGCGCGACGTTCAGGAAGGGCGGGAACGGAGGTTGCGGGGACTCCTGACGCTCGCCAGACATAGCACAATCGTACATATTTCCAGCACTTCAGGCAATGGTGTGCGGCGGGGCGTCGCCGTATCCTGTGACAGAACAGCACAGAGCAATGCCTTCCTCCCGGGAAGGACCCGAGTCCTCCGCCACTCGACTCACCCCAACACTGGCCGTTGGGATGGGAACGGTCTGTCGCGCCGTCCTGCACAGCGACCCTGGCCAGCCGGCGCCGCTCCTCACCCTCCACTCCGGTCCACCCGTCCAATGGGGTCCATGCGTACCAGACTCGTCATGTCTGCCGCGTGGCCGCAGAGGTCAAACCCGTCTGCCGCACTGGGCACACCAGCGGATCCGGGCCCGTTCCGTCCAGCGCAACCTGTCTCACCCAAGGGGGAAGTATGTCCGCACACACCACCACACGTCCCGCACCCGCATTCGCTCGTCTGATCGGTCTCAGCCTGGCGCTGATGACCCTCTCCAGCGCTCACGTGACCGCCACGGTGGCGGCCAATCCCGTCACCATCTCCGTGCTGGCCGGCGGCAACGATCCGGCCAAGACCAAGTTCGCCACGGCGCTGGCCACCGCCTTCATGAAAGCGAACCCGTCGGTCACCGTCAAGGTCGAAACCCGACCGGGCGGCACCGAAGGCGACAACCTGATCAAAACCCGCCTCGCCACGAGGTCCATGAACGACGTCTTCATCTACAACTCCGGCTCCCTGCTCCAGGCGCTGCAGCCTGACAACCAGCTGGTCGACCAGTCCGGCCAGCCCTGGGCGAAACGCGTCACCCCGGAATTCCGGCAGGCAGCCGGCACCGCCAGAGGCCTGTACGGCGCGCCCGTGTCCAGTTCCTTCTACGGCGGCATCATGTACAACAAGAAGGTCTACGCGAAGCTGGGCCTGCGGGTCCCCAAGACCTGGAATGAGTTCATCAGCAACAACCAGAAGGTCAAAGCCGCGGGGCTCACGCCCGTGCTCGTGTCCTACGGCGACACGTGGACCAGTCAGCTGCTCGTCCTGGCCGATTTCGCCAACGTCAGCAGGCAGGCGCCGGACTGGGCAGCCAAGTACACCGCCAACCAGGCGAAATACGTCAATCCCCCAGCGCTGGCCGGCTTCACGCACACCGCGGAGATCTACAGCAAGCAGCTGATGAACAAGGACTACGCCTCGCTCACGTTCGTCAACGCGCTCAAGGCCCTGGCGACGGGCCAGGCGGCACACTACCCGATGCTCACGGTCGTGATCGGCAACGTGATGCAGTCCAACCCCGCGCAGGTGAACGACATCGGCTACTTCGCGGTGCCCAGTGACTCCGGCACCCCACGCGCGACCGTGTGGGAAGCCGACGCCGCGTACATCCCGAAATCCACGACGGGAGAGAAACTCAAAGCCGCTGAAGCGTTCGTGGCCTTCATCAACTCCCGTACCGGCTGTGACATTCAGAACTCGTCCGGCACGGTCGCCGGCCCCTACTCCATCTCCACCTGCAAAGTCCCGGCGAACGCCCCGGCGCTTGTCAAGGATGAACTGAAATACCAGGCGAGCAAGCAGACCGGGCTGGCCCTGGAATACGTGTCCCCCATCAAAGGCCCGAACCTCGAAAAGATCCTGATTCAGGTCGGGTCCGGCATCTCGACCGCTCAGGTGGGCGCCGGACTGTACGACCAGGACGTGGTGCAGCAGGCCCAGCAGCTCGGCCTGCCCGGCTGGTAAACGCCGCGTTTTCGAAGTGCTGTGCGGATCAGTGCGCGGCCAAGGGTCGGTCACCAGTGCCGACCCCTTGCCGTTGAGTGCCCGGGCGCCGGGCGAAGGAAGATCATGACCACGTCAAAGCCTGTTCACCGCGTCAAACCAGCCGCTCCAACCCAGAGGAGCCCCCGCACCTGGTCGACGTATCCCCTCTGGTTCTTTGTGCCGGTGCTGGTGCTCTTCGTCGTCTTTTTTGCCGTGCCGACCTTCTCGTCCTTCTATTTCTCCCTGACCCGGTGGTCGCTGTTCGATTCCACCTTCATCGGCTTCGGGAACTTCGTGCAGTTCTTCAAAAATCCACAGCTGTACACCAGCTTCATTCACACGCTGATCTATGCTGCCGTCACGTCCGGCTCGAAGATCGTGCTGGGCTTCCTCCTTGCGCTGCTGCTCACCTCCCCCGTGATCGGCAAGGGGTACCTGCGGGCGGTGGTGTTCTTCCCCGTGCTGCTCTCCACCATCGGCGTGGGCATCCTGTTCAAGTCGCTGCTCGACCCGTTCCACGGCATCGTCAACGCCGCGCTGGGCGTCCTGCATCTCCCTCAGCCCGGGTGGTTCACCGACCCCGCGCTGGCGCTCCTGACCGTGGCGGGCGTGGATATCTGGAAGGGCGTCGGGATTGCCACGCTCATTTTCATGGCGGGCATCGTCGCCATTCCCGGCGAGTACTTCGAAGCGGCGCGCATCGACGGGGCAACGCCAGCGCAGCAGGTGCGGCTCATCACCATGCCCCTGGCCCGCAACGCGACGGTCACAGTCATCATCCTGTCGCTCATCGGCGGACTGCGGTCGTTCGACATCATCTGGGCCACGACCGGCGGCGGTCCTGGCTTTACGAGTGACGTCCTGGCGTCCGTGATCTACAAGCAGTACCAGGCGGGCTTCTACGGACTCTCCACGGCGGGCAACGTGGTGCTGTTCACGCTGGTGACCGTCCTGATGGTGCCCCTCTCATACCTGCTCAACCGCAAGCAGGTGGAGGTATGAACGCCCAGCGGCGGGCGTGGCTGGTCGGGATCATCGCGATTGCCGTCTCCGCAGTGGTCTTCCTCGTTCCCTTCGCGTTCGTGATCCTGCAGGCGGCCAAGAGCCCCGCCGAAGCGTCGAACCTCACGTTCACCTGGCCGTCCACGTGGCAGTTCGGGCAGAACTTCATCGACACCCTGGCGTACGGCGATCACGTCATCCTCCGGGCCCTGCTCAACAGCACCGTCCTGACGTTCGGGTCCGTCACGCTGATGGTCATCATGTCCGCCATGGCGGGCTTCGTCCTGGCCCGGCGCCACAGCCGGTGGGGCGCCGTGGTGAACTTCTTCGTGCTGGCCGGTCTCATCGTGCCGCCCGCCGTCGTGCCGACCATCTGGGTGCTGCAGGGCCTCAAGATCTTCGGCACCATGCCCGGCCTCATCCTCGTCGAGACGACCTTCGGGCTGCCCTTCTGCATCATGCTGTTCCGGGCGTTCGTCAACAACATCCCGCGCGAACTGGACGAGGCCGCCATCCTGGACGGCGCGGGCCCCGTGCGGCTGTTCACGCACGTGGTGCTGCCCCTCCTGCGTCCCGTGATCGTCACGGTGATCGTCGTGCAGTCCGTCTTCGTGTTCAACGATTTCGCGTTTCCGCTGTACTTCCTGCCCGGCAACGACAACGTGACCGCGCAACTGGCGCTGTACACCTTCTCGGGGCAGGCACTGAGCTTCTACAACCTGCTGTTCATGGCCATCCTCGTGGTGACCATCCCCCCCCTGGTGGGCTACATCTTCTTCAACCGGCACATCATCGGCGGCATGACCGACGGGGCCGTCAAGGGCTGAGCGCTCTCGCTGCCCCTTTCCACCACACGACACGGTGATTCTCATGAACTGGAATGCACGCATGATCGCGGCCGACACAGACGGTGCAGGCGCGCCACTCTTCCGCAAGCAACTCGACCTCGCGCAGGGCCACGGTAACGTGGTGGGCGCCACCCTGACGGTCTCCGCACTCGGCATCATCGAGCCCTGGATCAACGGCCAGCGCGTCTCGGACGACCTGCTCACGCCAGGCTGGAGCAGCTACGAGTGGCGGCTGCGCTACGCCACGTACGACGTCCTCCACCTCATCCAGCCCACCACCGTGATCGGCCTGGCCCTGGGCAACGGCTGGTACCGCGGCCGACTCGGCTGGACCGGGCAGTCCGGGCTGTACGGGTCGGAGCTGGCGGCGTTCGCTCAACTCGACATCACCTTCGCGGACGGCGCCACCCAGACCGTCGGCACGGACGGCACGTGGACCGCCGGCCCGAGTGCCACCACCGCCAACGACCTGTATGACGGGCAGACCATTGACGCCCGGCGGGAGCGCGCCGGCTGGGCTCAAGCTGATTTCCCAGAAGACGGCTGGGGCAGCGTTCACTGTGTCGAGTACGATCTCAGCCGCCTCGCCCCGTACGAGAGTCCGCAGGTCCGGCCGTGGACGGTCCTCGATCCGCAGCGCATCTTCACCACGCCCGCGGGCAAGACCATCGTCGATTTCGGCCAGAACCTCGTCGGCTGGATCCGCCTTCAGGTCAAGGGTCCAGAAGGCACCACCATCACGGTCCGTCACGCGGAAGTCCTCGAACACGGCGAACTCGGCGTGCGTCCTCTGCGTTCCGCCCGGGCGACCGACACGTACGTCCTCAGCGGCGGCCAGGACACCTTCGAGCCGAGGTTCACGTTCCACGGCTTCCGCTACGCTGAGATCACGGGCTGGCCCGGCACGCTGTTCCAGGAGGACCTGCAAGCGGTCGCGATCAGTTCGGACCTCCAGGCCACGGGATCGTTCCACACGTCCAACGCGCTGCTCAACCGGTTCCACGAGAACGTCCGCTGGGGCATGCGGGGCAATTTCGTGGATGTCCCCACCGATTGCCCCCAGCGGGACGAGCGGCTCGGCTGGACTGGGGACATCGCGGCCTTCGCGCCGACCGCCGCGTTCCTGTATGACGTCGAAGCCTTCCTGGCCGAATGGCTCAGGAATCTCGCCCTGGAACAGGCGCACCAGGGCGGCGTCATCAGTTACGTCATCCCGGACGCCCTGAAATACCTCGGCAACCCGGTCAACCGCCAGCCCGTTGAGAGCACCGCGGTGTGGAGTGACGCTGGCGTCTGGGTGCCCTGGGCCGTGTACCAGGCGTACGGCGACCCGGGCATTCTGGACGCTCAATTCGACTCCATGGCGGCGCACGTCCGGCGCGTCCGGTCGCTGCTCTCCCCCACCGGGCTGTGGGACACCGGGTTTCAGTTCGGAGACTGGCTCGATCCGGACGCGTCCCCGCACGACCCGGCCGCGGCCAAGGCGGACCCGGGGGTCGTGGCGACCGCCTGCGCGTACCGGTCCGCGTCTCTCGTTTCGCAATCCGCGGCTGTCCTGCACCGGGAGGCCGAAGCAGCGGAATTCAGCACGCTCGCCGAGCAGTTGCGGTTGGCGTTCAATACGCACTACGTCGAGCAGGGGCGAATCCACAGTGACTGCCCCACGGTGTACGCGCTCGCGATCGTGTTCGGGCTGCTGGACCAGAATGATGAGAACGCCGCTGGAGCGCGCCTGGCCCAGCTCAGCGAACAGGCCGGGTACCGCATCTCGACGGGCTTCGCTGGCACGCCCTTCGTGACTGACGCCCTCACCCTGACGGGTCACCTGGACACCGCCTACCGCCTGCTGCTGGAGGAGGCCTGCCCCTCCTGGCTGTATCCGGTGACCATGGGCGCCACCACGGTCTGGGAACGGTGGGATTCCATGCTGCCCGACGGGACGATCAATCCGGGCGAGATGACGTCCTTCAATCATTACGCGCTGGGCGCCGTGGCCGACTGGCTCCACCGCGTCGTGGGCGGAATCTCACCACTGACCCCCGGGTACGGTGAGGTACTGATCGCCCCTCAACCCGGGGGCGGCCTGACCCACGCGCGCGCCAGCATCCAGACCCGGCACGGCCGTGTGGCGGTCGAGTGGACGCTCGACGAACGCGGCCTCACCATGCAGACGGACATTCCAGACCACGTGCGCGCCGTGATGCGGCTGCCCGGTCAGGGGGATCAGCCGTTACGGTCCGGGCGCACCATCACCCGCGTCACGGGTCTCGTCCCGGCCTAATCCGGGGGGCGCGCATGACCAAGTGCGCCTCCCCAACTGATCACGTCAACGAGGCAGGCAGCTCTCCAACTGCCTGTCTCGAACCGTTGAGTGAGACGCTACGCAGCTTCAGGGTGAACTGGGGAACGGATGTAGCGTGCCGCCCCCACTTGCGCGGCCCTGCCGGACGCCAGTGAGGAATCCTGGGCGCTGGCGTCACATCTGCGCGCCGTGCAGCCAGGCAACCGGGTGGATGTGACGGTCGAAGGCGGGGATGTGGAACCGGTGTTTCTGCCCCGCCAGCGTCGCCTGCGGGGCTGCGCAGCCCAACGAGGCATCTCCGTGCGGGATAGCGCCGAAGCATCCAGGGCAGTGTTCAACCCAGGGTGAGCAGGCTCCTGAGGTGCGGCAGGGTCGTTCCGGTAAAACTTGCGGCAGACACGGAATTCCTTCAGCTTGCAGACCACGTTCTCCACCGTGATGCGCACCTTGGAAATCTGATGGTTGAGCTCCCGGTCCTCCGGGCTCAGCGTTCCGCCTTTGGGACGCATCCGAGGAACGATCACCTCGTGCCCGGGGCACTGCTTGTCCAGACCCGTATAACCTCGGTCTCCCCAGGTACGGCTCCCTTGAGGCAGGCGACCGAGTAACCTCGACTGTTTGAGGACATTCATGTCATGGGTGCGCCCGCGGGCGGGCGCACTGAGGTGCACGACCAGCCCACTGCCACCTGCGTTTTCAGTGTATGGGTGCCCTTCTTGACGCTGAAAAACTTTTTCTGGTCCTTGGACCGCCCGACGGCTTTCTTCCCTGGACCGCCGCCCTTCTTCTTGGGTTGCCCTCGGGGCTGTTCGGTGCCGTCAATGATGAGGTCTGCGATCTCCGGGAACACTTCAAGCACGTCTTCCAGGGTGCACAGCTGACGACGCGGGGCGGCGTCGGGCGTGACCTTGCGGCTGTCCAGCGTCCGGGCACGGAAGGGAGCAGGCAGCGCCTGCTCCAGGAGGGGCAGGCGCGCATGGATGTTCCGGCACACGTTGGCGGCGTCCATCTCGAACAACACGCCCAACAGATGCATGGGAAGGTATTGCCGGAGATACATCAGGGTGAGCAGCAGACGGTGGGGAACATCGAGCTTGAACTGTCGGCCCGCCCCGATGCGGTGCCTTCGTCCCTCCCGCAGCAGGGACGTGCGGTGTGTCCGGGTCCACAAGGGCTCGAGGTGTTCAGCGAGGAGCATGAATTCGGTGGGGTTCAGGCCGCAGAGCGACTCAAAAGACCGGGAACGCCGCATGAGGCGCGGCACCTGAAGCATGCCCCCACTCTGCCCAACTCATTTCAACTGCGTAATGAGTCTTGAAGACCTGTTGCGCAGTAGTCAAAGGATCAGTGGGGAGACGGTCCACGACTCCCTGCTGATCTGTCCCTGTGCTCAGAGAGTGCAGAGGTGGTGTTGACGTTGCCATCGGAGATTGACGAGTCCAGCGACACACCCCCACATCACGCCGTGCCGTGAGGTCTGGTTCCCGAAAAACTCCTTGCAGACGCGAAATTTCTTGATCCGATTGATGGCATTCTCAGCGGTGATCCGCACCTTGGAGATCAGCCGATTCAGCTCACGTTGCTCCTCACTCAACTCGCCGTTCTTCGGCCGCTTGGCGGGCACGATGGTTTCCCACGCCAGATAGACCTGCTCCATCCCGGTATAGCCACGGTCTCCCCACACCCGGACATGCCTGGGCAGTCGGTTCGTCAGTCGCGAACGTCGTAGCACCTTCATATCGTGGGTGCGACCGCCAGCGGTCGCACTGAGGTGCATGATCTGTCCCTCGGGCGTCACCGCCACCTGGGTTTTCAGGGTATGTGTCCTTTTCTTGACGCTGTAAAAGCGCTTCTTGTCCTTGGGGCGCCCGACCGCCTTCTTGCCGGGTTTCTCTCCCTTCTTCACTTTCGGCTGCCCGCGAGGCTGCTCAGTCCCATCCACGATCACGTCAGTCAGCTCGGGGAAAATCTCCAGAAACTCCTCCAGCGAGCGTATTTTCCTCGGCTTCTTGCTCGTCCTTCCAGCAGCCTCATCCGGCTCGGCCTGGAGCGTCCGGGGACGGAGGGGAGCAGGCAACGCCTGCTCCAAGACCGGGAGCAGGGCATGGATGTTCCGGCAGATGTTCGCTGCGTCCAGATCGAACAGGATGCCCAGAACGTGCATGGTGAAGTACTGTCGCAGATAGCGCAGCGTGACCAGCAGTCGCTGGCTGAGGTCGAGCTTGAAGGTGTTGCCCGCTCCGATGCGCCGGACCCGTCCGGCGCGGGAAAGGGAGCGGTGATGGCTCCGTTCCCACAACGGCTCCAGTTCCATCAGAAGCTGGTCGAACTCGGCGGGACTTAACCCCACCAGCCGCTCAAAGGACCGCCCCCTGGACTTCAGCTTCTCAAGCCGTAACACCTTTGAACCTACCTGCTCCCACCTCTACTGCGCAACAGGTCTTGAACTTCAGTTGTGCTGAACTGGCGCCCGCTGAGCACCAAAAAGTTATTCATCTTCAATTCAACTGGGGGCTGGCGGGACGTAAAGGCGGCATAACGTCCACCTAGGGTCCTCCTATCTGCGTCGATCGTCGCCCTCCTGCACCATGTTCTGGAACCGATTACCTGACATACCGTGTAGCGCTTCCGGTAACTATTCAAGACCCCCCATTACAAGGACTATGACGACACCAGCATACAGATCCGCTTCTCGAAGGTTGTTGCTTTTTGGGCCCAAAATACGGGTAGGCGACGCATCACGGTTCGCGTGCGTAAACCGTCAGAAAGCGGCATCCATTCCTTCCAAAGGCTCATGGCTTGGCTCAGCCGAGAAGTGGGAGTACCCGGGCAGTAGGCGTCAGGCCCAGCCGGGTCCACGCGACGGGCCGTAGGGCGTCTTGCACGGCGGAGCGGGTGCGGCGGGGCGCGAAGCCCGTGAGGAGGGTCGTCGCGGCCACGGCGAAGAGCGTGACGGGCGTGGCGCCCGGCAGGGTGCTCAGGATGCCCACGGCGACCTGCGTGACGGCCAGGGCCAGGGGCAGCGCCCGCCGGAACGGGACCGTCAGGGCCAGGGCCGCACTCCACGCGGCGGCGCCCAGGAGCGCGGCGGTGCCGTTGCCGGAGAATGCCGCCAGCAGGAGGAGCAGCAGGGCCGGGCTGAGCCGGGCGCGATCGAGGCGCTGATGGGCCGGGGCGCACCAGGCGAGCAAGACCCCTACTACGGCGGCGAGCGCGGAGAGGGCCAGCACCACCGTGGCCGGCGAGGGGCACACGAGGGACGCGAACGGGACGAGGCTGGAAAGCAGCACCGTGACCGGCAGCGCGATCAGGTACCCGGTCACCGCTTCCAGCGGCCGCCGGAACAGGCGGAGAGTCGCGCGGGTCATGGCTCAGCCGCTCCGCACGGCGGTCTGCTGCAGCTGCGCGAGGACGGCACTGAAGGTGCCGGCGCGGGCGTGCCCGAGCCCCTGTCCGGTGTTGGCTTCGAGGGTGGCCTCCACCTGGTGGCCCAGTGGGTGCCGGTCCAGGATGATCACGTCCCCACCCCGCAGGTCGAGGACCGGATCAGGGGCGAGTGGGAGTGGAGGCCAGCCCAGCGCGGCGGCGATCTTCCCGAGGGTCGCCTGCGCACCCCCCTGGTGGAGGACGGTGACCCCGGCGGGATCGGTGTCGGTGCGGGAGACGCCGATCCAGGCGCCGGCAAGCGTCCAGCCGAGCGTGAGGCGAACCCGCGGCGGACGGGCTGGTGCGCCGTGGAGCGATCGGGGACCCAAGTGAGGTGTCATGCCCGCAGGGTGAGGGCGCGAGGGTGTCGGCAGGGCATCACCCGGGTGCGCTGCTGGGGCCTACCCTTCCTCCGGCGTGTCTGCGGTGATGGTCCAGGGAAGGGGTTGCTCGTCGTGTTGGAACCGCGGTGCATATGTGCCCTGTACCTCCAAGAGGCGGAGGACACAGAGCTCCACGTAGGTCAGCGCGAGGTCGACCAGGTCAGAGGAGGCTCTCTCCGTGAGCGCTTGCAGTTTCGCCGCGCTGCTGGGGTGCACGTAGCTGTTCCGGACGGCCACGATCGCGCGGGGGCCATGGGCGGGCTCCACTTCGGGTCGCGCTGGCCGCTCCGCCTGATCAGGGCAGGTGGGTCGCCCCGACGGTCCGCTCTTGGGAGCGTGGTGTGCCTCTCGCGCCTGCTTGTGCAGCGCGGCGCGCTGATCTTCCGCCTGAAGAAAAGCGCTGAGCTCCTGCGTCTGCGCGGGCAGATTCGCGTCAATCCCGAAGGCCTGGAGGAGCTCCGTGAGGTGAACGGCCGCGTTGCCGGATTTGAACTGCCTCTTGCTTTTCAGCTTGCGAACTTCTGTCAACTCCGTCCAGGACAGTGTTTCCAGGGCGACCTGGGCGGAGATCAGTTGACTGACCACATTGCCTTCACTGGGCGCGTCAATGTAGAGCCCCATAACGGTGCGCAGAGACGTCGTCCAGGTGGCGTCGCGGAGGAGTGGATACAGCCCCTCGCACACCTGCTGGAGGCCATCCTCGTTGTGACGGTGGTACCAGTTCGTGGACGGGCGGTACCGGGAGATTCTGGTGACCTCTGCAGCGATCCAGGGACCTTGTTCGGTGGTCGCGTGGCGCCACGTTCCAGCGCCCACCCAACGGCCCTGGGCAAAGCTGAAGCCCCAGCCCAGTGCATCGAACGCATGGTCCAGATCGGGGTCATCGGTCTGGAAGGGTGCGCCGTCACTTCGCTGCACCCGACCGACCGCGGTGACCGCGAACATATGCCCTTCCGCCTCCGCGTCGTCGAGGACCTTAGTTGGGACGTGATCCAGCGTGAAAAGGAACGGACCCATCGTCAATATCAGGCGAGCACGTCTAATTCCTTTGGGCTCCTTCACCCACTGCCCAAGCCAGGTGGGGCCATTCACGACCCAGAAATCAAGCGTAGATACCGTGGCGGCTCCACGGACAAGCCGTGTCAGCAGGTACGCTCTGGCCTCCGCACTCCAGCGGATGGGCAGAGCGTCGGTCGCCTCGAAGCCTGGAATGGTCAGCTGGCCGTGAGCGTCCCCTTGTGGATCAGTGGGGATGGGTTGCCCCGTGGCGGTGAGCGCCGGATCCGGCCAGAGCTTCAACTGCACGGACAAGCCTTCCGGCGCGCCACCAAACAGTGAGCCTTCGCCTTCAAAGATCACGATTGGGTCTTTGAGCGATGTGGGCAGTGAAATATCCAGTGCAGGCGGCGCGTCAAACCAGGACATCCCCCCATTGTGCCCGGTGGCGCTACGTGCCGCTGCCAAAGAGGGGAATGACCCCACGGCAGTCGGGGAAGCGCGTGCAGCCCCAGATGCGGGTTCCCCGGCGTGGTCCGGTGCGGACGTCCCGGATGGTCATGCGCGCCCCGCAGCGGGGGCAGGCGGGACTGTTCACGCTCGCCGCCGCCCGCCGCGTCGCCGCCTGCGCCAGGTCCTGCGCGCGGGTGAGCAGCGCCATCGTGTCCGGCGCCGTGTGCAGTAGACGCACGCGCACGCCCCGCGTGTGCAGCAGGTCCCGGATCTCCCCCACCCGCTGCGCCAGTTCCGGCTTCCGGGCCTGCTGCGCGTCATCCAGGAGGCGGCGCACCAGGTCGCTGCTCGTCACGAGTTCCACGTGCGTGTGCGCCGGCACCGCCCGCAACGCCTCCCGCACGGCGATCAGGTGCGCCTCGTGCGGCGTGGTGCGCTCCAGTTGCCCGTCCTGCTCCCACGTGGCCCGGTCCCCCACGGCGAGCACTAGGCCGAACCCGCCCGGGCTGGGCGTGCCGGTCGCGTGCCCAGCTACGAACGCCGTGTGCATCAGGCCTGCAAGGCGGAGGGCGGAGCGAGGAGGCCCTGGAGTTCCTCGCAGCGCTCGACGGCCGTCTCCAGCAGGCCCCGCTGGGACCAGGTGAGCGCCTCAGGCTGCGCCATGAGGACCTGAAGGGCGCCCCGGAGCTGGCGGGTGGCGTCCAGGACCTCCGGTTCGGGCGGCAGGCCGCTCAGGCCCTCGAGGACGCGGGTGGCGGCCAGCTCGGCGCGGCGGATGAAGGTGGGGGTGAGGGGCTGCATGCCGCGCAGGGTGGTCGCGCGCGGGTCCACGTGTCAACTAATATTCATCCCCCTACCTTTTTTAAAGTGCATAATGACGTATGCCCCTTCGACTCACGCAGGCGCTGGCGAACGTCCTGTACGTCCTCCAGCACGACCCCCCACCGCACTACCCCTACCACCTGGCCAAGCGCACCGCCGTCACGCAGGGGGCCATCTACAACCTGCTCGACCGCCTCGAGGAGCACGGCCTCGTCACCAGCGACCTGGAGGACATCGACCCCAAGGTCGCCGGCCGCCCCGCCCGACGCCATTTCGCCCTCACGGCCGCTGGCCGTGAACGCGCCACGACGCTCACCCAGGCGCGTCCTCCCCTCCTCCCGAGGGTGCCGTGACCCTGCCTGACGACGCCCGCGCGGAGCTGTGCCGCACGCAGATCGAGTTTGCCGTGCTCCGCCTGCCCGAGTACGCCCGGCAGCGCCTCAGCGATGACTGGTCCAGCCAGCTGGCGATCCTCCTGATCGAGGATCTCGACGAGGCCGAGCGGTACGTCGCCGAGATCCAGGCTGATCTGCCCAGCGTGGTGCGCCGCACCACCTGGCGTGACCCCGCCACGCAGCGCGCACTACGCACCGCCCTGACCGTGATCATCACGCCGCTCCTCGCCGCAGTGCTGGCTGCGCTGGCCGGGCGCCTCTCCGTCATCATCCAGGCTGGGGGCATTCCGGCCGACCTGCAGGCCGATGCGGTCGGCCACGCCACGTGGCTGACCCAACGCGTGTGGGAGGCGTGCATGCCCGCCCTCCTGATCGCGCTGGCTGCGGCAGTGTGGGTCAATCCCGCCCAACACCGGCTGATCCTGTGCGGCGGCCTCGCCACTGCACTCGCCATCACCGGCTGGTCCTGCGGGTTCGGCGTCCCCCTGTGGGCCCTGGTGCCCAGCGCAGCCCTCGCCATCGGCCGAGCGCTCACGACCACACCGCGCTGATCCTCACCACACTGAGCCCCCCAGGTCATCCCTGGGGGGCAACGCAGGGGGGCGAGCCCCATGAAGTCGCACCACCCCGTCTGGCCTGAGTGCCGTCCAGGCCGTGTTCGTCTTGATTCAGGTGGGGTGGACCAGCGGCCACGCCGCCCGTTCCCCAAAGGTGAACAGGCGCGCCCTCACGGAGCGCGCCCAGGACCTAGATGTTCGCAGTCACCAGGGATGACTCCGTGCTTCAGGCCTGCGCCTCCACGCGGATGCCCAACCGCTGGGCGAGGGGAAGCAGGGCCTGAACGTCCGTGCGGACTGAGTCCTGCACCTTCACCACATCAGGCGACAGGTTCTTGAGCGCGGCCTTGAATTCCTCCGGCGTGGTGGAGGAATTGATCGTCAGGACGGAAAAGTCATCGGACATCTGATAAGGCATAGGGCTCCTCACGGCACGATCAGGCTGGACTCAATGGCCGGGCTGCTCACGACACGCCGAATGTCGTTGGCCACGGGCATCCTGGTCCAGACGTCCTGTGTGTGGTCGTGGCACAAGGACAGGTGGTGGCGAACGAGAGACAGCGTCTCCACGGGCTCAGAAGGTGAGTTTCGCGCCCAGGCGCACCCCGCCGCCCAGGCCGCCCGCGCTGCCGTCCGCGAGGCCCGTCCCGGCGCCCTTGCGGCTCAGGTAGTACCGGCCGTCCAGTTCCACGAACACCTTCAGCGTGTCCGTGAACGCGTAGTTCACGCCGCCCAGCGCGCTCACGAACCCGTCCGCCGCGCTCGCCCCCGACTGCCGGTCCGGGCTGACCAGCACGCCCCCACCCAGCCCCACGTACGGCTGGAACAGCGCGTCCGCCCCGCCGAACGGGCGCGTGACGTTCGCCTGCGCGCTGTACAGCCGCGCCGACGAGTTGAAGTCCGCCGCAGCCTGCACGCCGAACCCACCGGCCACCTGCTGCAGGCCCAGCACGGCGCTGTACCCCACCCCGTCCACCAGGCTCTTCTGCACCCCGCCCCCCACGTACGCGTTCGCGGGCGCGTCAGGGCGGAACGTCACGTTGGGCAGGTCCCCCGGCTTGGGCTCCGCCGCCTTCGCCGAGACTGCGGCGGCGGCCTGATCCTGCGCCGCTTTGGCCTGCAGCGCCGCCTTCTCCGCCTCCAGGGCCGCCACGCGCGCCTCCAGCGCCTGCACCTGCTCGGCACTTGCCGCGCCGGCCTGCACCGCCGCGAGGTCCGTCTTCGTGGCGGCCTGCGCGGCCACCGCGTCCACGTCGGACTTCGTGGCCGCCACCCCCACCACCTGCTGCAGCGTGCCCTCTACGACCCCCAGGCGGGCCTTGACGTCATCCACGTCCGTCACCACGTCGGTGAGGCGGGTGTTGATGGTGACGATCTGCGCGGCGAGTTCCGTGATCGCCCTGGCCAGCACGTCCAGGTCCGCGGGCGTCAGTTGCGCCTGCACGCCCGGCAGCTGGAACACGCCCTGGGACAGCAGGCGGGCGAAGATGGCAGCCGCCTCATAGCGGGTGATGGCCTGGTTGCCGCGGAAGGTCCCGTCGGGGTACCCGAGGATCAGGCCCTTCTGGATGAGCAGGGTCACGCCCGCGCGCGCCCAGTGCCCGGCGGGCACGTCCACGATCGCGCCCGGCGTGGCGGGCTTGGCCGGGGAAGCGGTCTGCGCAGCGGGTGAAGCGGGTGAAGGCGCCGGCATTGCGCTCGGTGCGGTGCTCTGGGCGGCGGCGAGGGAGGCGGTGAGGGTCAGGGTCAACAGGGTCAGGTGGGTACGCATGATGGGCTCCTTTGCCGCTCAAGATGAGCGCGCGAGACTGGGGTGAATCAGAGCCGGGGCGGCGTGGTGCGGGCCATCGCCTCGCGGATCTCCGCCACGCCCGCCGGTGTGCGCACGCCGTTCACGAACACCGTCGGGGTGCCCTTCATGCCGGCGGCCTTGTGCTGGTCGAGGTCGAGTTGCACCTGCGTGTCCACCGCGCGGTCGTGCAGGCAGGCGTCGTACGCCTGGAGGTTCAGGCCCGCGTCCCGCGCCACGTCCCGCAGCAGCCCAGGGGTGGCCCACGCGTCCCGCTCGTCGCCCTGCCGGGCGTACAGGGCCGCGTTCACCTTCAGGAACTGGGCGTTGCCCTGCCGGAAGGCGCACTCGGCGCTGCGGGCGGCGTCGCGGCTGTCGGGCGCGAGGAACGGGGAGTGCAGGAACACCACGTGCGCCTGGCCGGTGCGGACGAGCTGCTGCTCGATCAGGGGGAGGTGCGTGCGCTCGAACGCCTGGCAGTTCGGGCACTTGTAGTCACTGAATAGGACGATCTCTGCCCCGACCTTCGGGTTGCCCAGCACGGGGCGGCCGTCGGTGTTGAACACGTGGGTGGCGCGGTCCTCACTGCCGTTCGGGAGGAAGAGGATGGCGGCCAGGGCAGCGACGCTGGTCACGGCGAGCACGAGGCCGAGGGTGCGGCGCTGCTGGGTGGGGTGGTCACGGGGCTCGGCGGGAGTCATGCGCCGGACGGTATCGGCGCGAGACTTCGCTGCGCCGCCTCAGGTGGGCGCCGCTTGTGGTCCAGAAGTGGTCAGAATGCAGGGATGAGCCCCCTGGACGCCCGCAGCCTGGTCACCGCTCGTGTCTGAGGTCGAGCAGCAGCTCCGGGAGGCCATGCAGGCGTGTGGGTGTGCGGATGCGGCCATCTGGACGCTCGCGCAGGCCCAGGTGGGCCACGTCCTGCTGAGCCGCGCGGTGGCCACCGTGTTCAACCTGACGCTCACGGACGCGCGGCAGGCCGTGAGGGACGCCATCGCCCGCCAGGGCGTCCCACCCCTGGAACTAGACCGGCCACAGGGGCCCAGCTGGCCGGACCGGGAGGCGGGCGTGCTGGCCACGCTGGCGCAGGGTCCACTGGGGGGACGACCGCAGGACCAACCCTCGGCGGTCTATCAGGCGTGCTTTCTGCCCAGTTGGGACCTGCCCCTGCTGATCATGGTGCAGCGATCGGCCACGCCACTGCTCACGGCCGTGGCCACGGAACCCTTCTCCGGTCCGGATCCGCAGGGCCGGGTCCGGGTGCTCCGCTGGCCGGTCCCCGTTCGCGTGGACACGGAATTGATGTCCTGGTCCGTCCGGGCGAATCTGGCCGAGGAGGACCTGACGGTCTTGGAGGAAAGGGCCGCGGCGCTCGTGCCAGTGGTCCAGGCCGAGCAGCTGGGCTGCGGTTTGGACGGCACCACGATCCTGGGGTCCATTACCACCGGGGGGCAGGGAACGCCGTTCCGCACCTGGAGTCCACGGGCCGAGCAGGAACCGGCCCATCACGCTTTCCTGAGTGCGCTGGTGGACGTGACGCTGGCCTGTGTGCCCCAGGGGCACGTGCATGAGGCCGCGCAGGCAATGGCCCGGGAGTTGGGTGGCAAACACTGAGGCCATCCAGCAGACACCCGGGGCAGGCGGGTCCATCATGAAGTGTCAGTCTGTAAGGCCCGTGTCGAAGAGTACCTGCTGGGCGTGGAGCGCAGCGCACACCTGACCGGTCCCCTGGGATTGTCTCTCCGTAGACTCGACCCTGTGAACCTCCCAGACATCGGCATGAGTCCCGAACTGGCCCGACTGGACGACGCAGCGTATGCCGTCATCGAACACCACAAGCGCGCCCCAGACCAGCGAATCCAGGGGCTCCAGGACCCAACCTTCCAGTACCAGCTGGAAGCCATGCGCTACCGACTGGCGCTGACCGACCGGGTGGCCGAGTTAGAACGGCAATTGGCAGGTCGGTACTACAAGCACCTTCCGGTGCGTTGGTTCAGTGAACTGAATGCCGAAGAGCTGCTTCGCGTCCTGCCAACCCTCATTGAGGCGACCTTGGGCTGGGGCCACGGCAACGGCTATCTGATGTGGTTCGCGTATGGCTGCCTGGACAGCCTGCCACGGGATCAGGCGCGCGACCTCTACCTCCAGGTCTTTGCCCGATCCATGCGCGTGTATGGCATGACCGCTGCATTACCGGACGAACGATTGATCTACGCGGCAGAAACGTTCGTCACGAGTCAGCAGATCTACCACTCGAAGACCGGACATGAGTATCAGGCTGCCCTGCGGGACGTCATTCGGGTCGGAATGGGCGAGCGTTTCGTGTCCCTCTACGATCAGGAATGGGTGAGCATTCGGGCGGATGATGCAGCGGACGCCGTGTCTGATGGGCGCACAGAACGGACCGACCATAGTTGACGGACCACGTGTGACTCGTCGATACAGGTGAGTCAACGTTGTGTAGCCCAGATCCAGTCCATCTCTTGGAGCGGCTGCAGGTGTGACGCGAGGATTCGAGGGGCATACTCCGGGCATGAGTTCCGATCCCGCTTCGGTGTGGTGTCCTGCACCCGCATGGGCCAATCAAACCAGAATCTTTGAACCGGAGGAGGCTCGGTTGCAGCACCTGGCGGACACGTCTGCAGACGCCATCCACGCTCACCTGCGCGGCCTCTTCACTGATGTGCGGCCCAATATCGACAGCATGCCGTATTTCGTGGGACGTCAGGCCTTCTCGTGGGCCAGTCGCCAGCCAGAGATGATCTGGGTGGAGACAGAGGTCTGTCAACTCATGCCAAGGACCGATACGCGTCAGGCCGTGGATCGTCGTGTCCTCATCACCCTCCTTTGGGATCCAACCACCCAACAGGGTCGACTTGAACCTGATCTGGAACCCGAAAGTCTCCTCACGCAACTCCACGTGCAGCTCGTTGACAGCCGGACCTTGGTGGATGTGCCCGTGCTCCACGAGCTCTCAGCCGAGGATCAGAGCCTGCTGAACCGTGACTGGATCGAAATTCTCGGTTGCCTCCAGACAGGCGCCGACGAGATGATCGAGGACCAGTCTGAGGCGGGAGGGGACCTCGTGGATGTCGGCTTTCCAGAACGCCTACAGATGACTGGGGCGTATACCATCCACCGGATTGCCCGCCTTGGCGATATGGAATTTCTCTTTAAACTCGGTTTTCAGCAGCAGCCCTGGGTGTCACCTGCAGAACCTGGAGATCGGGACTATGTGATGCAGGATGTCCTGCTGAGAGGGCAGGAGGACCGGTGGTCCTTTGAACTCTGGACCACCAGCGTGCCGTGAGCGCCGGCGTGACCACGCCCATTCGAGAACCGGGATGCCCTCTGTGCAGCACGGACAGCGCCTTCTTGACGTCCCACCGGCGAATGAAGGCAGGAGGCGCTGCAATGTTGAGCACCGTGTCGGTCAGCTGCGTGTTGGGGTCACGCCGCGTGTGCTGTGGAGCGCAGGTCGGTTGGTCACGCCTATGCTCAAGCGGTGACCTCCGGCTTTGACCCGCAGACGTTTCGCCTGCACCGCATCCCCGCGCCGTCCTGGGCCTCCACGGACCAGACCATCAGCCCAGCCCTCCCAGCGACACGCCGCACAGCCGCGGCCGACCAGCACCAGGACATCCTCCTGGCGGCGGAGCGCATCCTCCAGTGGGCCTTGACCGATCCGGAGGCCACCGCGCGCTTTCAGAACCACCACCCCTTTGCATCTGACGCCACCGGTGCCTACTTCATCGGTCGGCAGCTACTGGACCAGGATCCTGAGCACCCAGACCGAATCCTCGTTGAAACGGAGTGCTGCTTGACACACCTGGACTACCAGGGCCTGCCGGCGGTGGACCACCGGTACATCGTCATCCTGAGCTGGGATCCGTCCGCCCGACAGGCAGAAACGGTATTGATTCGGGGCACGCCGCGGCAGAGCCGGCTGGCTGAGCTTCCCTTAAGCCTGATCCGGACCCGCACCGTGGAAGACATCCCGGACGTGACCTGGCTGGAAGACGAAGGACGAGCTCACCTGGTGTCCAGTTGGGCGGACGTGCTGGCGTGTGTTCGGCAGGCGGCGCAGGAGATCGTGGACGACAGCACGGCATCTGGGGCGCTGGATGAGTGGTTCTTTCCTGCGCGGATCGATATGACGGGGGATTACTCCGTCGGTCAGGCCAGATCCCTTGACGCAGGACGGGTGCTGTTGACGTTGCACTTCACCGCTCGTCAACGGATGACCAGCCGGGGCGAGGACGACTACCTCGGCTACGAGCTGGAAGTTAACGTGGGGGACCGTGGACCGCTGGCGTACGTCCTGTGGGGGAGTCAGGTCATTGGTTGAACGCATAACATTCGTGCATGCGGCTTCCTTGGCGACCTGCGCTCTTGAGCTGCGCCGCTCCGGCTCCAGAAGTGGTCAGAATGCGGGGATGAACCATTCGCCTGCCCCCTACCTAGTCACCAATCGTGCCTGAGGTCGAGCAGCAGCGAGGGTCGGCCACGCTTCATCCTATTCATGTCGCCATCCTGCTGGTTAAGAGAGGCATCGAATGTTCATCCGTCCGCCCGTGAGCCTATGAGGATCACCTCTGTTTTTGCCCCTGCCCAACTCGGCACTGATCGTGCCAGCGAATTGGGTAGGCTCCTTGATTCCATGCGGATTGTGGTGACTGGTGCTGAGTGGGATGGCGCCTCTGAAGTTATGGCAAAAACGTCCATCATAGATTTTATTGATAAAAACGACGAATCCCAGTGGATCGAATTAGATTTTATGAGTCATGAAATTCATTATCCCAATCTTGGGAACAGCAACTTCCCCCTTGCTGGCGTGTTTTACCCAGAGCAAGATGCGAGATATAAATGTCGCCAACCTCAAATCCTGGAGATCATGAAGTCAACCTTCCGGGTTTTGCAACCGCTCTTGGTTGCCCAGGATGAGCATGACGAAATCTCAAAGCTGTTCCTGGGGCTTGCCTCCGTTCCGCCGGATACCTCATTTCTGGTCATTGATGTGAGGCTCTTGCCATCAGAATCCGCGAAAACCTTACTCGCTAATCCAGATCTTCACACCCTGCAGTGGCTCACTGAACATGTCGTATGGATCAACGGCCCTTTGGGGCTTGGAGATGAGACCGATCATGTTCAGGATCGGTCCACAGGGCTGAGAACGAACGCGCAAGGAATGACGCTCACCGATCAGGATTTCGCGGAACTCCAGGCGGCACGCGAGAAGCATCAGGAGGCCCTTTCGGCCATTCTCCACGCCATCCAGTGGGATCACCTGCGTCTGATGATGAACGCGCGCGATCTCAACCGCTGACCGGTCGACGTATGGGTGAACCCGGAGCGAGCTCAGATACCTCAGCACGCCGATGCCGTGGGCCCTACGCTGTGCCAGATGCACGCCGCAGATGAACTTGATCTCCTCCGGGCGCAGCTGATGATCTCAGCTGGTCCAACAGTACGGGTGCTTCGGGACGTCCCCATGCACATTCCAGCACCTCTCCCGCACGTCCCTGAACTCCACCTCATCGGTGTCATCGAAGGTGGCTGGACCTCCGTTGAACTGTACTACCGCACGACCCTGCCGGAGGAGGAGCTGGGGGTCCTCCTGATGGACGCGTTCACCGCGCAGGGCTGGCATGACTTCGAGCGTCACTTCCCAACCCTCAATGGTTTTCTCGCCCATGACGAGTGGCCAGAGTGGGACCGCAGAGAGCGGACCGGGCTGGAGATGCTGGGGCACCCGCCCACCGGCTACCTCCTGCAGTGCGAGCTCATGGCACTGGAGCACGAAACGCTGGTCAAGATGGCTTCACCCCATCAATACGGGCACGGTCATGACCTGTGGAAACCAGACCCAATCAAATGGGCGATCCCGATGCCAGCGCTCAAGGTGTGGGAGGACCTCCACGTGGAGGTCCTCAGCCGGCGCCAGCAGGTGAAGCGGCACGACTGCTGGGGTCACGTGTCCGCCCACTTGACTGGGCCTGGAGAGACTGAGGCGCTCCATGAGCATTTTTCGCAGCAGCTGCAGGTCCAGGGCTGGACGCGCCACCACGCCGCCCTGGCCGAGCCGCTCTCCACAAGTACGTGGCAGCGGGTGGACGTGATCAGTGAGGTCCACGGCACGCTCATCCTGCGGCGCTTGAGTGACGGCCACTGGCTGGCACAATTTGAAGCCGTTCGCCAGGTGGAAACCGGGAGCGATGGGGTGTTTTACTCTGGATGAGGCGTCGGCCCTCCTCGGTCGTCTGGCTTCAGAGGCAGGGGTCATCCAGGGCCGGGCCACAAGGACGCACAGGCGTCCGCCAGTGAGATCATCCAACGCGACATCGGATCAAGTGAGCCTCTGGGGTTGCCACGACGATCACTTCTGACAGTGAAGGATGCAGCGAGACGAGCAAAGAGGAGCGTTGGATCGAAAAAGACGGAGAGGAGACCGGCTCTTTCCCTTTACAGAAATTCCTTTGAAGGATCACATCGCGTATAACGTTGTTATGCCGTATGTCAAATTGAGCGAGCAGGTTCAGAAACTCAGCAACCCCCAGCGCAGCGATGCATTCATCAAGCTGTTCCAAGAGGCCGTGCGTTCCGGCAAGATCGACGGTGCTTATCTGCCTGAGCGCTTCACGATGCCCAAACAGTTCACGCGCCGTGGTAGTGACGAGACCTACCAGCGTGACACGCGCGAGATGATCTTCAATCACACCCCTGAATTCGACGAATGGTTTGACGAGACCAACCGTGACCTGGCTGCGACCCGCCGAGGGGGCACCATCAAGCCCACCCTGGAAGCCGTCGAGTCCGGTCTGGTGGACTTCCAGACCATGGTGGAAGAGACCCGCCGGAAGCTGCAGGCCAGCTTCGAGAAGGGTCAGGCGCTCGGCAAGGGCCGCGCGAAGACCGCCAGCAAGGAGACCACCAGCAAGGCCAAAGCCCCGAAACGCACAGCCAAGCGGTAAAGCCCAAGACCACAGGAGCGCCCTTAGGGAGGCGCTCCTGTCCTGTGCTGAGCCATGGCTGCGTGCGCGGAGCCCACTCAGGCGGCCGGACCGTCCTCCACGGCGGCGTTGACCGGCGCGGCGGGCTGGGCAAGGTGGTACACGCGCGCACCCACGCCCCGCGGGCCGAACACTGCGGCCTGCTCGCGCAGCGCTTCGAGGTTCGCCCGGGTGACGTCCCCCGGTAAGCGGAGTCGCTCGGCCAGGTGCGCGGCCGATCCGGGCCCGGCGGCCAGGACGGTGAGGAGCTGGGCCTGAACGGCCGGGTCGAGCAGGTGGGGGCGGATGTCGTCCTCGTCGACGAAGTACCGCAGGTGGCGCCGGGCAGGGTTGGGGACGCTGTAGAGGGTCTGGCCTTCAGTGAGTTGACCGAGGAGGCTGATGGCGGCGGTGCGGCCGAGGTTCAGGGCCGTCATGACGTCCGTGAGGCAGGTGCCGCCGTCCGCGCGGGCCAGGGCCAGGACGGCCGCCTTCTGGTCGTCGGTAAAGCGGTCGGGCGTGCCGTTCAGGAAGGAGCGTCGCATACGGTCAGGATGCGATGCGGGAGACTTAGCCGAAACAAGGTCGACTGGAGTGTCAGGTCAGCGCACGACAAACACGTGCCTGACCAGCACCTCAACCTGCGAGGATGACCGCATGGCCGACACTGAGTCACGAATCGCCCTGGATGCCGATCGGCCGAATGCGGACCGCCGTGACCTGTACAACCGAAAAGCCTTCGTGCAGCGGCTCACGCAGGCCGTCGCGCAGCGGCCCGGTCGCGAGCCCTTCATCATCGGCATTGAGGGCAGCTGGGGTGAAGGGAAGAGTACGGTGCTCGAGTATATGGCGCAGGAGCTGAGCACCCGTCATTCGGACGTGACGCTGGTGCGGTTCAACCCGTGGACGTACCAGCAATTGCGATGCCAGTAGAAGGTCAACGCGACAGGTGATGCATTCGTGCGGTCAAACCCTTCGGCGTCAGGTGACCGTTGAGGAGATCCTGCATGCCCTGCTCAATAGCATCCAACGTGCCGATCATCGGATAGAGGGCCGCTGTTGCTGGACGGATGCCATAGGTCCGGAGAACAGTTCTGGCTTGATCGTGATAGGTGGCGTTGTGATGACACATCAGGCCATACGCCAACTTGACGGCTGAAATGGGCAGACGCCAGACAGGAACAGACCCCGTGCATGTCATCAAGGCCTTTTTCTTCTTCCGCCCCCCACCAGCATCCCCTTGAACGAAGATGAAGTCACGTCGCAGGTCAAAGTCCAGTGCTCTGAGAACGAGGTCGCAGGCATAGACGGGAGGAAGGATCACGTCGTCGAGCAGGTTGTGTTGACCTACTTTGAGGATGGATTTTGTCGCGAAGGCGCAAGCGGTCACGGGCTGTGGGACTAACGCCAGGTACGCGGTGGCTGTCGGATGCCACCGGTGCAGAAGTGTGGCCAATCCTTCTGGCGAGGCGTAGGGGAGCCGTTCAGCGTCCTGAAACGTCTGGCGCAGCGCCTGCTCATGGCGCGCGAGGGAAAAGCCTTCTGGTGCATGCCAGCTCAGGGCAAGTTCCAGAGCCGCGCCAGAGAGCAGGATGCGGAGGTCGAGATAATCGTGTGGAAGCGCGGCGGTGTGCTCCAGGATGACGGCTGCGTCTGCGTATTCTCCTCGCCCCAAATGGGCAGTCGCGCGGGCCCACTGCGCGAATCCCTGGTACCACGTGATACCAACCGGTCGCTCGGCTCCGGCCCCACGGGCATGCTCAAGAACCTGAGCGAAGTGCTGAGCGCGTTCCTCTGCGTCGCGGCCTTCTCGTGGCGTGGCATACGCTTTCATCATGGATTGACAGAGATCCGTGAGCCAGAAGATTGGTGTAGAGCCCCGGTGCGTGGCATATGTCGGCCCGTCCAGGCCGCCAATGCCCCATATCGCTTCTGTTCGCTGGAGAAACTCCATGATCCGATCACGTCGAGCACCCTCTGTTCGTGCAATGATCGCTTCCAGCACAGCAGCACCATCAGCATACGCGCCAAGTCGGAACAGCCCGGAGGCCAATTCCAAGTCGGTATACACGGGGTCATGACGGATCGCTAGACGCTGCTCTTGCCTGACCATTTCGATGGTCGCGACGGCGCGGCCTGCGTTGGACGTGCAACTGATCAGAGCCGTTCGGACACGAGCAATGGTCAGGGGCGCTTTGAGTTGTTCAGCTAAGAAGAGTGCCTGGGAAGCAGTTTCGATGGCCTCTTCTGCCTCGCCTCCAAGTGCGAGCAAGTGCACCAGCGGAATCATAAGTCCCGTCTGTCCTTCCACAACCAGGTCTGTCTGGGGCAAGGCACGTAAGGTCTTGAGACCATACTGAAGGGCTCCACGCATTTCAGCGTGACGCGTCTGCATGTGTGGTCCCCCTTCCTGCAGGATCGTAATGGAGCGCTGATAGACCTCATACCCTTTGACCGTTTCGAGTGCAAGAGGGTCGCCCGATGTGACACACCACCGCGCCAGTGCCGGATAAGCAGGCCGATTGGAACGGTAGGCCAAATGGAGGGCGCGAAGGCGTGCGGGAACCGAATCGATCGTTTCAAGGGCTTCGATGATCGTGTCGACTGGCGTTCCTGCTTCGTGCTGCTCGAGGTACCACGCCTGAAAGAGCTGGGAAGAGGACACGTCCACGGAGTGAATGTCGATCACTTCGGCGCTCCACTTACCGCTGGGCCCTGACTGTCCACTCGCCACAAGGTGGTGAGTCTAGCGGGACCTGCTGATGGGGACTCGCCATGAGCGTGCAAATTGTCTGTCGAAACCACTGGAGCCGCTACGCGATGCTGGACGGCTTGAAGCGTGTGGAAGCAGCTCAACAGATGCAGGGTCGGCATCAGACAGGAAAGGAATTGCCCGGTGTAGACCAGATCGTCCACATAACCGTGTAAGGCGTGACACTCGTCCAGGGTCAGCGTGTGAGGTGGATGCAGAGCATAGGCTTGGCGTAATGCCTTTTGGGCTTGGACGCGGCGGTGTTGTCGCGTAAGAAGCGCAGCGTCGCAGTACAGCTGAACTGCTGGAGGAGGCGTTTTGGGTCGCTTCAAAGGGGCAGCGTGCCGTGCGGAAGAGTAGGGTGCACGAACCCATTTCTTCATCGGGTCGGTGCGTTGGAAGTGGATAACCTTCAGATGCATGGGTTGAGATTAAAAGCGGTTGAGCGGTATACGCCGACTTCAAGACGACAAGCTAGTGAAGACATTCACATCTTGTGCTTTGATGATCTCTTCCGCACCACTTAAGAGCATGAGGATAGAACACGTCTCCTATTCCGATGATGGTCGAGCAGCTCGTACCCAATGGCCTGTGGGCGCTGATTCAACCGGTCATGCCTCCAACACCACGGCGTCTACGCCAGTATGCTCCTCAGTCCTTGGCGGGAATCGTCTATCTCCTCCGTTTGGGCTTTCCTGCCGTCACCGCCCACGCGCTTGGCCAGGGCAGCGGACGGGCCTGCGAGCGACGCTTCGGGGAATGGCAACGTGCCACTGTATGGATGCGCCGGAGGCGCATCCTGCTGAATCACGCCCAGCAGCGGGAATTATTGGACTGGTCTTGCTCCGCGCTGAATTCCATCAGCGTTCTGGCCCCCAGGGGCGGAACGCACACCGGCCCTAATCCCACTGATCGCGGGAAGACCGGCAGCAAGCTCCATCTCCTGATTGGTGGGCAGGGCGTGCCCCTCGCCCTTCCGCTGTCCGGCGCCAACGTTCATGACGCCCGCCATCTGGAGATGTCCGTTGATGCGGTGCCTGGCGTGCGCAGCGGAGCCCTCCCAGGCGACGTCCGGCCAAGCTCTATGCGGACAAGGGCTCTGACTTCCGGCGCTGTCGGCAGGCGCTGAGCCAACGAAAGATTGCTCCCCGCATCGCCCGACGCGGCGTCGAGTTAAGCGCCTCTCTGGGCCGGCATCGGTGGCAGGTCGAGCGAACGCTCAGCTGGTTGGTCGCGGACCGCACACTCGCTGTTCGGCGGGAACGAAGCGGCGCTTTATTCCTCGCCTTGGCCCAGCTGGCGTGTGCGCTGATGGTCTGGGGCCGAACGGGCGGGGCGCTCAGCGCCCCGCAGTCTGCGTGACGTGTGGCTCCTGGGTGTCCAGTTTGCTCAGCAGCTTGACCTGTTACCCTGCGGCGTTCTTCGTGCTCCAGGTCGCTGATGCCGCGCGCCTGCCCTGCCGCGAACAAGCCGTCACCCGCTCGGTTCAGGTGAGGTGTGCCGCGCCTTCTAGGCCGTGCTCGGTCCACCAGACCTCAATCCACGGTTCGCTCCGCTCAAAGGTCGTGAGCAGGAGCCGCTCCCCTCGGCTCTCCCGTGTGTCCCACGCTTCGTCCGGCCAGCCCCAGGCCCAGCCCCCCAGCTGCGCGGTCACTCCGCCTGCCCACAGAGGGTGCGCGGACCGCAAGCGCTGATCCAGTCCATTGAGTGTGGGGTGCCGGTACGCGCCGATATCACTCCTGGCCAGCAGCGCTGCGGGGGTCTCGCCAAGAAGCTCCGCCATCCACTCCTGCAGTGCAGGCGTGCCAGAGCGGAACAGGACATTGATGTGAGGCAATTCGATCCCTGGGTGAGCGTAGAGTGGCGTCCCGCCACTCATGTCGAGGGTTGCCTCAGGATCGTGCAGGAGAAGCGGCTCCAGACTGTGCTCGTAGAGGCTCAGGCAGCCTGGGAGTGGCACGGGCAGCAGCCGCGCATCAATGCTGAGCCAATGGTCGAAAAAGGCGCCGTCTTCCAGGTCGTCCTCATCCGTGACGACCCATTCGGGCGGGAGAGGCACGCTCGGCGTCCCGCCCCAGAGGGCGACTGGCGCGCCCTCCCCGGACGACCGCAAAAACGTGACGGGGCGGGCCAGCCGCTGGGCTTGTCCCATCACATCGAGATGGGCGGGTAGGGCCAGGTCAGCGGACATGCCCTGAGTGTAGAGGAGCTGCCTTGAGCGGAGCGATTTGATGGTGTCGTGACTCACCGCTGCGGCCCTGTACTGTCGCGGTCACTCAGGTGGAGTGCACGCTCGGAAGCCATTTCGTGTCGGCTTTCAATCAAGCGCAACGTCGTCGGCAACCCGGGGCGCGACCAACGGATCCAAACCTGCCTCTCCGTTCCGCGCAACCATGACACCCATCCCCGGATGATCCGGCGCGCAGTGGAATCCCGCGCAGCCAATTCACTGATCTGGGTCAGTCACACCAGCGCTCTGCACAACCAGCCGAGCAGCCGAATTCTACGTACTGCGCCAGTCAGATCGCTTCTGCCGTCTCCTCGCGATAAGGCAGTCGCCATACCTGTCGTCCCGACCAGACCGGACACTATCAGTGCATTACGAGATCCTCGCTGAGATGGTCATGGCGGTTCAGTCAGCACACGGTGGTATCCCCGGCCTATCAGACAGGTCGCGGTATTGCTCACTCTGTACCAGCTCCGGCGGGTGGATTCGTACCCAGCGAGGTATGCAAGCAGAAACTGCGCAAATCTCCGGTGAATGATCAGACCCACCTCGTCCTCCTAAGTTCGTTCGGCGCGAATCGTTTCCAACCTCCGGGCGGCGCGCGGTGTGGGCAGGGTGGTCGTCCAGGCCTTCAAATCCGCCTTCCCAGTGTGCGGCAGGGTCGAGGTAAGCGGGCCAAACGAGGCCTGAGTCTGGAGTCGGCGTGCGTGCGCCCGGGCACTGAGGCGCGGGGCCCTTCAGTGTGGATAGGCCGCCGACCTCATGCGCACCGGCCAAGCCCTGTAGGGGCGGGCTCAGGGCGTGGGCAAGGGGCGCGGCGGTGTGCACGGCGTGGGTGGTCGAGCTGGTGTACAGGTGAGTGAGGCCGCGCGGAGTGCCGCCCAGTTCACCGGGTGCGCTGACCCACTCATCCAGTCGTTCCGCCTGCCGCATACCTAGCGGATGGAGCGGGGATCAGGCCAGCTGCCGTCGCGGCTACCGGTCTCCAGAGAGAGCAGGTTGTTCGCGGATTGTGCGTGCCGCAACAGGAGGATCTTCACTTCCGGAGGTTTCGCGGGTGGCAAGGCGCCACTGAGGCAGCGAGCTGAGTCTGTGCCTGAACACAGCGCACGTCAGCAGCACCAAGCGACCAAGCGGCATGGCACACAGTCGTTCCAGATCCCGTCTGAGTGACAGGGCCTGGGATCTGAGCGGTATGGCCATTGAAATCCGCATCGGGACTCAAACCAGGGATCTGCCTTCCGGTGGTCGAGGCTGACTTGAACGTTGACGAAGCGGACTGAGATGGGTTTCCGCATGCTGCTCCTGCTCCGCCGCGTTGAACTGAACGGCGCATCAGGTGGTAGACCACTAGTGGACGGCCACACCCTCTGGAATACCGGTATTCCAAGAGCTACTTCAGGACCTTCTCCAGTTGATCCAGTAGGGCAGCGACCCGCTGTGCGTCCATAGGGGTCAGATTTTTCTGGTCTGCAACTTTCAGGAGACGCTTCAGACGCTGTTGCACGCCACTGTGTTGAGGAGCAGCCTGCCGCTTCTGCAGCCAAGCCCTGAACTCTTCCCGTGACCGCCACTCGCCGGCGTTCACCTCAAGGAAATCCAGGGCCTCGGCCTGGAGTGCATGCTCGAGGCGTCCGACTGCGACCGCCAGGGAGTATGGCATGCCCCTGCGGACCTTCTCCTGAAGCTCAGCGGACAGGCGGTACACGGAGAGGCGGTTGAGCAGAAACGACTCCCACGACATGCCGGTGACGTCCTCAATCAGCCGCGCGGCCTTGAGGTGAAGCTCAGCGTCAACTTCCTGATCCGAGCGCTTGACGCTCCGCATCTCCTCCAGCACCCGGCGGACTGCGCTGACCATGTCGCCTTTCAGGTCAAGTTCGAGGGCCAGCAGCCGCACCACACCTTCAGTTTGTTCAAAAAGGTTCACGTCGGCGCGCTTGAGGTTCTCGTCGAGCAGCGCCCGCACGACCTGGGCGTCATCGTACTCGCGGACAATCGCTGGGATGGCCTCGCGGCCCAACCGCCGGAACGCTTCGAGCCGCCGGTGGCCGAGCACCACTTCATACGCCCCCGCCTCGAGGGGACGGACGGTGATGGGCTGGTAGAGTTCACGCGCAGCAATACTCTCCATCAGCGCCTTCAGGTGGTTGCCATCAAGGTGATAACGGTATTGGAATGGGCTGCTCTGAATATCCCGGACTGGGATCCAGAAGGCCACGACGTCCTCTGGAGCGTCCAAGACGGTGGCGGGCACCCGGGTCAGGTGCGTGGTTTCCACGGTAATGGGCGTGGAGGACTGGCCGACTGCGGCGCGCCGCTCGGCGAGCTTGCCGCGTTTACTCGACACAGGCGTCCATCTCCTTCAGGACGCGGCGCAGTTCCTGGGCGCTGGTGCTGTTCGGCTCCGCCAGGACCAGTGGAACGCCCAGGCGTGGCGCCTGGTTGAAGCGCTCAGCCTCACTGACGTACGACTCCAGCAGGTACGGGGAGAGGGAGGCGCGGCCCTTGATCGTCTCGCGGATCTCGTTGTGCATGATGGTGCGGGGGTTGCCGTAGTTCATGACCAGCCCCGCCACCCGCAGGTAGGGGTTGAATTCCAGGTACTGCTCGACGAGCACCATCAGGCGTTCGAGGCCGTCGAGGCCCAGATCGGATTTCGCGAAGGGAGATACAACGTAGTGCGCGGCCATCAGGGCGTTGCGGGTGAGTGAGCCCAGGTTGGGGGGCGTGTCGATCCAGATTTCATCAATGTCGGGGTTGACGAGGGTGAGCGCTTCGATCGCTTCGCGCAGGGCGTACTCGATGGGTTTGCTGCGGTGGAAGTTGGCGCGCTCAAGGTCCGCCAGGTCGTTGTGGGCGGGCACGAGGAACACGCGGGAGAGCGCCTCGTGCTCCTCCGCGCCCGGTACGGACTGGAGGAGGTCGGTCCAGAGGGTGTGCCAGCGGTCGCGGTGGCCGGGGACCGTGCGGGGAAGCCGCAGTTCCTCGTTGAGGAGTTGCACGGTGGTGCGGTCCGGGTCGACGGGCATGTTCAGCAGGGTGGCGAGGTGCCCCTGCGGGTCAAGGTCGATCAGCAGCACCCGCTTGCCTTCTCTGGCCCGCAGGACGGCGAGGTTGGTGGTGAAGGTCGATTTACCAGCCCCGCCCTTGGCGTTGGCGACGACGAACACGCGCGGTCCGCTGAGCGCGCCAGTGTACTCCAGCCACTCGCGGCCCCGGACCCGCCACTGGTTGCCGACTTTGTAGCCACGCAGTTCGCCCAGTTCGAGTTTGCGTGTCAGGGTGCGTTCACTGACGCTGAATCCGCTCGCCAGTTCGCGCAGGGTATACATCCGGCCGACCTCGATATCCACGTCGGCATCATGACATCCCGGACACAACTTCGCTACTTGCTGGCGAAGTTGTCAAACTGCTGACCGATACGGTAGGCTGCGCTCATCGTGCTCATGTCACGTTCTCTTCCGTCTGGAACTCGAGGTCTGGCCGAGTACGGTGCCCCTTTCAGCCATCCGCAGCAGCGAACTCAGGGAAAAGAAACTGCCCCGGTCACCCGGGACATTTCAGTAAAGCTGGCAGGCTTTGATACCCGAAGTGTAGCTGAGCGCTCTCAGGACGTCAACGAACGTCCGTGTTGGACCAGCGTAGAGGACGCCAGTTCGCCATGAGCACGAAAACCAGCAGCATCACGCACCCACCCCGGACGAGACTGAACCTCCTCCGCGAGGACTACCTCCACATCGCCGACGGTGACTACTGCGCCGCGCGGCTGCTCAACATTTTCGAACGGTGGCACAACACCAAACTCGACCACCGCACCCAGGCCCGTCACGCCAACGCCGTCGCCCGATCCGGCGGTGAACGCCCCGAGCAGGACGAGGGACTCTGGGTGTACATGAGCAACGAGGACCTCCGAAAGGAACTCATGCTCGAGTACAGCGAGAAGCCCGTCACCCGCGCCCTCACTCTCCTAGAAACTAAGGGCTTTCTCCGCCGCCGCAGCAACCCCATCCGGAAATGGGACCGCAAACCCCAGTACCTGTTCGTGGCGTCCGCCGTGCAGGACGCCATCAATACCTGGGCGGCAACCAGAAGCGAAGAGCCAGAAAACAGCCTTCAGGACGAGTCCGTCATTCCCGCTCAGAGCACTCCGCACTTTGACGGAATGGACTCCGCAGAAGTGCGGACTGCACTCCGTCAGAGTGCGGAGTCGACTCCGCACAACGGCGGGAACGAATCCGCACAACCGCAGAATGGAACCCGCACATTGACTGGATCGACTCCGTCAAACAGCGCCAGCAATACCACAGGTTTCAATTCACAGGTTTCCTCTTCAGGTTTCGAACAGGAGGAGAGCGCGCACCCCTCCTCCTCAACTTTGAAAAGAGAAGAGAAACAAGCCCGGGACACCAACACTGGCGCAACCTCAGCCTCCCTGGTGGCCCGGGTCAGTTCAGAGCACCCGGTGGAACAGGGACCCGGCGCGGCCCGCGCCCTCCTGGAGCAGCATTTAGGCGGCCCGGTGGCCCTCGCCAACCTGCTGATCGAAGTGCCGGCCAGTGGCGTGGACCGCCGGCAGTGGCTGACCATCCCGGAAGACCGCATCCGGACGCTGATGGACGAGGCCCGCTCGCAGGAAGAGCTGATGTACCGCACGTACTTGATCCGCGCGCTCGACGTGGAGATCGGTTCCTCCCTCAGTCTGCCCAACCGGGCGCCGCGGGACACCCCAGTCAAGGAGGCGCGTGGCGCGCTGCTCGATGACCTTCACGAAGGGGATCTGATCCGCTCGCGCAAGACGGGGAACACTTTCCGGGTCGTGTCCGTCACCCGGGACGGGGTTGATGTCGAAATGCCTGGGTTCGACCGCCCCGTATCCATCAGCGTGGCGTCCATTGCTGCCTATGAACGCGTGGACTGAATCCCCTGGTGCGTTGAGCGGAGCAGCACACGCTTCCTGACGTGGATCCCGCCGGCTCAGCAGGTACCGGAACTGCCTCCCTCAGCGCCCTGTTGGCAGTCACGCTGAATCGGTGTCCGCAGGGTCAGGTGCAGCAGAGAGCTCAAGCGATCACCTGGAACCTGACCTTCGGGGCATACGCGGAGGGTGCCTGTCGTGCCCTTGGTGGCCCTCACAGGGGTGGACAGGAGGCTCGCGAACGGTACAGTCATGCCTGATGAATGGAACCGCCCCGCCCGCCACGGGTTCTTCCATTTCTTCCGGATGAGACGCGCCCGAACCCCACCATCTGAAGGGGTTCGGGCGGACCATATACGGCTGAAGCAGCGTGGTCACGACTTGCGCTGTACGTGTGCTGGCCTGCCTCAGTTGAGGGTGGGCGTGTTGTAGGTCGGAGTGACGTCGATGTGGACGTACACCTTGTGCTCGTATCGGTTGGGCTTCCAGCTGCTGGTCTTCTGGACGTGCATCATGCTCCACTGCGTGGACGATTGGTTGGGGTTGGCAGAGGTCATCGGGAATCCAGTCAGGCCCAGCAGGTCATCCTTGTCGGCTTTCGCGCCAGCGTTCAGGATCTGCATGCCCGCGTTGAGGCCCTGCGCGATCATCTGACCTTTCGAGCCGCCAATCGCGGCGATGGCGTCCGCAGCTGCCTTCGAGGCGCTCATAAAGTCGGGGCCGACTTTCGCCCAGTCCTTCCCGAAGTCCTCGTCGAACAGCGCCAGGTTCCCTTCCATCTCGGTACCCGCGGGCAGCACTTCACTGAAGACGGCCAGGTCGAGATGCTTCCACTGCCCATCGTTGCAATCAAAGGCCGGCCCTGACAGCCACGGCACGTCCACCTTCTTGCCGTTGGGAAGACCGACGGCCATGTTGCCCACCATGTAGAGCTCGTCTGCGCCCATCCAGTCTTCGGTGTCGTGGCAGGCGACCGCGTCGATCACAACCCGAACTCTGGCATTCTTCTGGAGGATCCACGGATTCCATGGCCAGGCGCGAGCTTCGCTCTCGGAGCCGACCGGCTCGTCGGGGAGGACGTTGTACTGAGGCTCTTCCAGCACCACGTCGGAGGTGACCTTGTCGTCTGCCGTGCACTCCTTCACCTGCGCAGTCCGGCGGGCCATGGTCGCAGTGGTGTGTGCCTGCGGCCGTCTTTGACCGGCACGTCCATGTGAATGCTGATCGTCATACCACCGGGCGGGGCTGTCAGGGGCCACCCGTCCATGCTGGAGAAAACTACGCGTCAGCGCGTTGGTCAGATGCCCCTTCAGGGTGCGGGGCTGCCTGAACTGGCTTTGCTCTATTGGACTCCGGGTCAAGCGGAGTAGAAGTGTTTGGGAGGTGTGCACGGCGCAGATGGGGGCTGTCCGGTGGGATGCCAGTGTGGGGTCTGCCCGGAGAAAGCTGCGTTCGGCCTTTCCTTTCTCTGACACATCACCAAATAAAGGTTACCGAATGTTACTAGAATGCCAGTATATAGGAGATAAGCATCACGCCTTCCCACGCCCCTGATCCTCATTTGCCTTTGCTTTTCCCCCAAGCTTAGGCATGGGCGCAGGCAGAGTGGGAAGGCTGTTTAGTGAAACTCTGCTTCTATATACTGACGTTATGGACGTGGACACAGCTGAACTTCAGCAGCTACTCAGCAGAGGAGACCTGCACGGAGCACTGGACGCTCTAACTCCTCTCCTGCCCGGAGTTCCTGGGAGCACGACGCATATGAACGTCCTGAGTGGCATCCGCACATACCTCCGCTGGATTGAGGAGACCGGGCACAGTGTCGTGAACGCCGGCCATGAGCAGGCGCAGGCTTACAGTGCCTGGCTCGCCGCCCAGTACGCCCCCGCCACGCATAAAAACCGCCTCACTCAGGTCCGCACGTTCTACGACCTCCTGCGGGAGCAGGCGCTTGTATCGGGTAATCCCTTCCGGGACGTGCAGGGGTCCCTGAACCGCCCGCATGAACACCGGCCCGTCTACAGCGCGGATGATGTCGATCGTCTCCTCGCGCAAGCGAACCTGGAGGAGCGGGCCCTGGTGCTCCTCGGCGCGCACGGGGGCCTGACCGGGCCTGAAGTCCTGGGGCTTCGCTTCGAGGACATTGACCTTGCCCTTGGGCAACTCAAGCTCCCAGGACGCACCGTGCAGGCCAGTGACGCCCTCATGGGCGCCCTGGAGCGCTGGAGCCACCAGCGGGGTCACACGGCCCTGTTCAGCGCCACGGGGCCTGTCTTTGACCTCACGACTGCGTTTCAGTTACGAAAGCGGCTGCTCTTCCTCTGCCAGCGCGCCGGCGTCACGTACCACGCCTGGCACGCCCTGCGCCACGCGGCTGGGTTGCGGCTCCTGACGGAAGCCCCGACCCTGACGCCACACACCCGCCGGACCGTCCAGCAGGTCCTGGGACTCAACTCCCGCGAATCCCTCAGGCCACTCGTGAACTTGAGTCGCACAAGCAAACGCAACTGAAGTGGCGTGCTTCAGCGCCCCTGAAGCCTTGCTACTGGCTGAACCGCTGATGTTCAGTGCCCCCATTGGAAAAGCACTCAGTTGCGGTCACAGCGGGAGAGGGGCTGTGGCTGTACGCGGCCCATATGGGGTGGGTGGGGGCTGGTCGCGTGTGCCGTGGTCCGTGACTCGGTGTGGGTGAGTTGTAGCGTTGGCTGTGGTGCTTGGTTGGTCTATGGGCTGTCATGTGCCGCTGCTCGTTATGTTTACAATTCTATATAAAGCGTGGTAAACTTTGATAAGTTCAGAAGGAAGTAGGCGATATACATAAGGGGATGGGGTCAATGTCTAGACATTGACCCCATCCCCTGTAGCGTTTCCAATTAAATGGCATTAACCGGCAATTAGTTTTCAGTTTCGCCATCGCGATTGATGTCGATGACGTCGCATGTTTTGACGGTCATTGGTCCTGGAGTGCTTGTTGGCACTGCCAAAAACGACTGCCATTTAACTAGAAACGCAGCAGGCACAGGGGAGGGGTAACATGGGAAAACGGCGTAATAAAAAAACGATTCTTTCATACATGCCGACGCCCATATTTGATGAGGGATTGGAATCATGGTTCTATCGAGGAGGTCTTGAATGCGGCCTGAAGCCGTCGCATTTGCTCGCGGCGATGGAGGAGGATTTTCCCAACGAAATTGGATTGATTCGCAGCGATTTGCAGCAGGACGCCGTGTCCGCTGTGCGGCTCCTGCGTGATATGACGAATCATCCTATCTATGCGTTAAGTCCCCTATTTCTGCCGTCGCGATACGCGGGGGCGCACAAACTGAAGGACCCGGGGTGGTCGCCCGTGTGGCCGGAGTATAAACATCATCAGCAGTGGATTTTGCCGAGCCGAGAGAGTGTGTTTTGTCCGCTGTGCCTGGCGAGTGATCAACAGCCGTACTTCCGGCGCGTGTGGCGGACGATGGTAGCACTGGCATGTCCGGTGCATAACGTGCGCCTGCTGGACCGGTGTCCACACTGTCGGACCACCGTAAGGAAGCACTTCGCTCGGGATCTCACTGGAGATCAGTCCATGTGCCAGCAGTGTTATGAACCACTGTGCTCGGTACCACACGATCTGGTTGCGTACGAGAATGCGACCTCGGAGGTGCTGACGGACGTTGTGCTTAGCAATGATGTGCACTTGCGTCCGTATACGACGTACCGTGATGGCCGCGTTGATGGCATGTCGTTTTCGACGGCGTTTCTGGACTGGGTGTTGCACATGCCGGTCATGGCTATCAATCGTTTTCTGCCTGATGACGAGGGGGTATCCGATCGGTGGCCGTGGCCTACCTGTGGTTTTGACGGTCGTGTTCGTTATGTGTCGTCGTTTCACTATTACCTGTCGTTGTCACTGTATGACCGTGTGGATGTCTTTAAAAGACTAGAGCCATCAACTCTAGCTTTGGCAAAAGACGTCCTCCGGATGCACGGTGACGTGCCGAGAACATTTACTCTCCTGGATTCTCTGTATGCAGGGGACGCCTCTCCTAGTCCTTATCAGCAGCTTATGTCTCTCATGGATGAGGGCATGAATACAGATAGAACAGACGATATAGATTACTTGGAATATGTGTTTTACAACGCTTGGTATCAGCATCCATCTATATCTAGGATGGAGTATCTTGGCCATATTGAATCGCTCCACCTAGCGATTGATTTATGCCATAAGAAGCATGCCCTGGTGTGCATTCACGCAGAGATAATCAAGCCTAGGCTGACTAAAGCATTAAACCGTGGGCATTCATATGAGTGCCCTGGTTGTCACAGATTTTTTGCCGTAACGTCCTCGCGGACGTACTTCCAGCCACCGAATATCCATGGAGGTCTTTATGAGTGACGATCACGCGGAATGGACGCTCGATCCACTGACCTATGTCACAGCGCACGGCGACGCGATCGCCACGTCGGAAACGCCCGACACCGACGCGGACCCGTCACCCGGCGGGGAAGAGGCCGAGTCAACCCCAGTGGCCGCCCCGGTGGATACGACGGCCAAGCAAAAGCGGCGGCGCCTGCAGCAGCGCTACGTTGGGCTGTACACCGATCTGGTCGAACGGGGCACGCCGAACGCGGCCGAAGTGGCCGCGGACCAGCTCGGCATCAGCACGCGAACGGGCTACCGCTGGCTGCAGCGCTGGCAATCAGGCGCGCCGATGGGCGTCCAGCGACGCAGTGACGCAGGACGTACCCACCTGCCACCCGAAGTGGAGGCGCAGATCACCCGGTTCCAGAGCGGCCCAGGGCGCGCTCGCCAATCGCTGGCCACGCAAGTAGGAGACATCAACACGACGCTTGAGCGCCACCAGTTGCCCCACGTCAGTCGGAGTACGGTCTACCGGCGACTTCGGGCACTGCCGGCGATCGAGCGGGCCACCACCAGGCAGGCGCGGGAACGGCTCAAACCCACCGGGACGGGTCACATGGGCGTGTTGCCGTACGACCTGGTTGAAATCGATCACTGGATGATCGATCTCGTGCTGCTCAACGAGCGGGACCGGCAGCCTGAAGGCGTGGCGTACCTCACGCTGCTGCTGGACACGCGGACACGCATGGTGCTCGGGTATCACCTGTCGTTTGACGCGCCGAATCAGTACGCGGTGGGTCAGGCGTGCCGCATGGCGTTCTTACCGAAGGATGACGTGCTGGCGCGGCTGAACATTCAGGGCACATGGCCGTGCTGCGGGATTCCGGAGGTGCTCCGGGGCGACAACGCCAAGGAGTTCGGATCTCAGATGCTGTCCGATCTCGCGTTGAAATACCGTTTTCTGTTGAAGCCGGCCCGGCCGTACCGGCCACGCGACAAGGCGAAAATCGAGGCGTTTTTCGGGTCACTGAGTCGCTACGTCAGGCAGTTGCCTGGTCACACCTCCATTCCGCGCAGTGGCGGCTGGACGGATGACACGCGGCCCATCTACACGCTCCGGGAGTTCGAGGCGCTGCTGGTGGACCACATCGTCAACCGGTACCACCGGACCCTCCACAGTGGCCTCGACGTGACGCCCCTGAAACTGTACGAGCAGCTGGTGCCGCCCGCAGAAGACCGCAAACCCATCCCGCACGCGGAGGAATTGCGGCTGGACGTGCTACCGCAGGTGCCGGACGGGCGGATGGTTCACCCGCACGGGGTGACGCTGTACAACATCGAGTACTGGTCGGACAGGCTCATCCCACTGATTGGCAACAAGCGGGTCTACGCGCTGAAATACGATCCGTACGACATCAGCAAGGTCTGGTTGCTGGTGGACGGCGTCTACCTGCCCCTGACGTACCGCGATCCGGGTTTTGCCCCGATCTCACTGCGGGAATACCGCACGGCGCAGCGGCGCGCTCGGAAGGCCGGGCACGACGCGAGTGACGCCAGGGCCGTGATGGCCTGCCGTGAGCGCGAGTTGCAACGCCAGCGGGACAGCGCCGAATCCACCCGGGCGAGCGCTGCGCGTCCGGTCACCACCCCGGCACCTGAGGAGCTTGAAGAGACGGAGGAGATCGCGCACCTGATCGCACAGGTGACGCGCCTCAAGGAGAGCGAATGAATTTGACTGAAGGAGCGGCACAGTTGGTGGACGCGCCCGCGGCGCAGCGGGTGGAGTACATGCGTCGTCGGCGCCGACTGCACTACGCGGCGGGGACGGCGTTCCTGGACCGGGTGCAGGACCTCAGCCACCACCAGTACGCGGAGCGGTCGCTCGGCCTCGTGCTCACGGCCGATCAGCATCAGGGGAAAACGACGCTGCTCAACTGGGCGTTTGACCGGGCGTCTGCATCCCCAGCCGGGCAGGAACAGCCGGCGGGGCAGATCAGGAGTATCCGGGTGGACGTCCTCCCGCAGTGGTCGCTCACGTCGTTGTACAACGCCTGCCTGGAGCAGTTGGGTATGCCCGTGTCCACTCGAGGGGACCCGGATCAGAAACTGCATGCATTGAAACGCAGAATCGACGCCTGCGGCACGAAGTTGATCCTCATGGATGAATTTCACGATGTGCGGCAGACCGCTGCGCGCCACTGGCCGCTCATCCTGAGTGGAATGCGGGCGATCTGCAACACGCCCGGGCTGACGGTGGTGCTGGCTGGGCTGCCGGAGGTGGAGCACATCATCGAGAGTGATCTCCAATTGGCCGCCCGGTTCGAATTTCACCGTTTGGAACGGTGGAGCAACAGTCAGGAGTACTACAACTACCTGTACTCGCTGCTCAGTGACCTGCCGCTCGCGGAGCCGTTTCCGCTGCTCAAGCATGGACCTGAGGTCCTCAAGCTCGGTAAGTACCGCCTGGGGCACTTCTCCCGGATCATTCTTGAGGGGGCCTGCCAGAACGCCTGGGTGGGGAAACCCGGCCTCGCCATTGAGGACCTCCGTGAGGTGGCGGCCAGGTACTGGCACGCGCGACGCTGAGGAATTACCAGTCTTCCACTTCAGCCGTCAGGTCGTCCTCGTCGACCAGCACGTACCAGCGCGTGGTGTCGGCGGAGGCGTGCCCCAGGAAGAGGGCGACGCGCGTGAAATCGTGCGTCTGGCGGTACAGGCGGGTGGCGGCGGACTTGCGGGCGGCGTGGAAGCCGCGCCAGGGGAGACCTGCCTGCCCGAAGAGCCGTTTCATGCGGTAGGCCGCCTGGTCGTACGTCCAGGTGAAGTACCGGCCGGTGGTGGGGTGCGGGGTGAGCTGGTCGAGGGCGGCGCGCAGGCGGGCGCTGAGGGGCACGCGGCGCTGCGTGCCGCCTTTGCCGTGCACGAGCAGGTGGCGGCCTTGCACGTCGTGGGCGGTGACGCTGAGGGCTTCGGCGATGCGGAGGCCGCCGTGGTCGCAGAGCAGCAGGAGCGCGCATGCGGTGGGGTCGGCGTGGGCGTACACGGACTCAAGGCTGTCCGGGTAGGGGGGATGTCTCACGGCACTCCGCGTGGGGTCCGTGGGGACGTGCGTGGCGTCCGGGGTGACATCCAGCGCGCCGGCCCAGTGCAGGGCGCGGTAGAGGGTGCGCGCCGCGGCGAGGTACAGCGCGGCGGTGGCCTGGGAGGGCTGGCCGCTGCGGCCGTGCAGGGGGCGGGATTTGAGGTGGGTGAGGTACAGGGCGAGGTTTCGTCGTCCGGGATGGAGGAGATCAGTGTGCGTGTCGCCGACCCACGTCAGGTAGTCCTTGAGGCCGCGGTGGTAGGAGAGAAGGGTTCTGGGGCTGGTGTAGGCCTGCTTGCGCCCCGCGGTGAGGACGTAGTGGTCCACCAGCAGGCAGAGCCCCTCGAGGTCGCGGTTCTGCGCAGTCTGGCGGCTCCACTGTTCGAGGTCACGCTGGCTGAACTGCTGGAGGTCGCTGAGCGAAAGGGGTGTGGTGGGCGGCACGGTCCCTCCGGGCGTCGAGGGGGTGGCTTGACTCACTGGGCCAGCCATACACCAAAATAATGTACTTAATAGAGATTCTACAATAAAGACTCGTGTAACAGAGGGCTTCTCATTAGCGTGACGAAGCCATGGCACAAGCCAAACGACCCAACCGCACCTTCGAGGGCCGGAAAACCCAGGCGCTCGGACGGGCAGGGCAGGGCATGAACCTCAGCGGCCCCAGAATTCGACAGGCACGGCTGGACCGCAACCCACAGTGGTCCCAGGAGGAACTCAGCCAGGCCGTCGCCGAACGCTTCGGCCTGGAACTCTCCGCCACCACCATCAGCAAAATCGAACGCGCCGAACGCAGCATGTACGACTTCGAACTCCGCGCCCTCTGCGCCGTGCTCCACCTCGACGCCAACGCCGTCCTCGACCTGCCCCACCCGGTCAGCCAACCCGCCGGCGAACAATAATCCGCGTCAACACCGACACTGCCTGATTCACCTGCGCCAGCGTAGCCTGCGCCTCCCGGATCTGCCCAAACACAGGCCGCTCCTGACCCTGCGCGCGCGCCACGTCTCCCTCAAACTGATCCAGCGGCAGGTGAAACCCCCGCACGCCCACGGGCGTTCCCCCGACCACCAGCAGCGCGCCGCGGTCCACGGCCACCGGGCGTAGCAGGCTCTCGTCCAGCAGGATCCGCGCCGCGCGGTTCTTCAGCTCGTACAGGTACGCCTGCTCCCGCTTCAGCGCCAGCCGCTCCTCGCGCGATAAGTGACCCTGCAACCGCTCACCGATCACCTTCGCTCGGCTGTTCACCGCCTGCAGCGCCAACACCGGATGTAAGCCCAGTTCGCCCTGCTTCATCTGCTCAGCCTAACGGCTGAACACCTCGTGTCCTGTGGCGTGATGGTGTACTCGAACGGTCATCAATTTGATGTGCTGCGTACGCCATTCAAGCTGGCCTTGATGATCCGCAAGATGCTGAACTATGACCGGCGGCTGGTCCACACGCCTTGCAGGCACGCCAGTACGGAAGGAAGTCCCATTGCTGAAGGAGAGTGGCAGGTCACGTCGGAGGCTCCGGTGCGACGGACGCAGAGGGGAGCCCGAGGATTGAGCCGAGATCGACAGCGGAATCTGCGTTCTGACGGAACGTATGGCTGTAACGCAGTCCATTGGTCGTCTCTGAAGTCGTGACGGTGAGTTCACTCGAAGCCTTTCAAGCTATGAATTCCCAACACATGAATGATCAGTGGAGGGCCCTGAGCACGCCAAGACAAAATCGAGCGCGGCCCGCCAAGGGCAGCTGAGTCGCGAACCATACCTTTTCTAAATACGTGCAGAACATAACGCCGCTAGACTGAGGTATGCCTTCACCTGAGCCTCTGCTTCTGGACCTAACGTCCCCATTACCCAGTCTCGACGTTGATCAGTTGCGCTCCTGGGCACGCGGCCGCACGGTGATGATCTCCTCAACGATGCGTGACCTCATGCCCGAGCGCGAGGCTGTGGCCCAAACAATCACCGACCTCGGCGCCACGCCCAGGTACTTCGAGCGGTTCTCCTCACCCGGCGACCCAGCGCAGGTGTACCACCCGGAGGTCGGCCGCGCTGACATCTACCTCTTTATCGCAGGTGAACGGTACGGCGCTCCAGTCATCGGCGACGCCCAGGGCCGGAGCGCCACGCACCTGGAATACGACACCGCGTACGCCGCCTTCAAGCCCGTACTGGCCTACAACAAGCTGGGCGTTGAGAGGGAACCAGCCATGCAAGCGCTTGTTTCACAGTTTGAAGGTGTTCACACAGTGGCCCGCTTCAGCACGATCGATGAGCTGCAACGCGCTGTGCGCGAGGGTCTTACCCGGCTGGCGGAGGCTGAATCCACCACCTGGATCAAGCTTGGACACGTCGTCTTTCCAGTGACGCGCGTGATCCTTCCACCCACAGTGGACGACTCATGGAATACCCAGCGGCAGCGTCAGAGTGTCACGCTGGACGCCAGCCTGCGTGACCGACAGATCGTGTCCGCACTAGGAGCGTCCACCTACACGCGCCCCTTCACCATGGCGCGCGAAGTGTTTGACGCCGAACAGGTGAGCGTGTACGAGGAGCGGGCCAGCCGGTACGCAGTGACCCAACGCATCTCCGCCAGTCTGCGGCCCGCGTCGACAAGTGTCCTATCGATCATTCCCATTGCCAACGGGGAGAGCGGCGAGGAACAACTGGAAGCGGCCATGGATGCCCTACTGTTCGGCACTTCACTCCCTACTCGGCGAGGCAGCAGCGGTCTCAGCTTCGTTCAAGCCCTGAGCCCGGTCGGTCCACGCTTGGCCCAATTGCACCAGCAACTCTCAGCCCATCACCGCGAGAGCGAACTGTTCGTTCCGATGGCGGAACTCCTGCTCACGGACCGGCTGCTGAGAGGCACGCAGCAGGACCCGGCGCCCCTCACGGCCGTGGAACAGCTTGTCGTGTCACCCGTCGTTCAGAGCCGCCTTTTCGTTCGGGTGGTGGGCGTGCATGCGGGAGGGACCTTCGGTGGCCAGTACCGGGTGACGCGACAGGGCCACATCGACCTCCGCGGACCAGGCTCCACTGGGATCGACAGCTGGTGACTCACGTGAGCGGCGCCAGCGTCCTGAATACCCAGGCCTCGCCGCGGCATTGGTCAACGTGTTGGTTCAGTCAGGGTAGTGAACCCAGGTTCATACCGTCATTCAACCCTTCCCCGTGCAGTGAAGCTGAGACCGCACGCCGCCAATTAGATGGCCTGCGGCACCACGCTGGCGGAGCAGCCAGGTGCACCACGTGGTCTACACGGCCATCGTCCCGAACCCCACTGAACCCACCGCCCCTGGGACGAGATCACCAGATGAATGTTGATCTCATCTCAGGCAATGCCAGCTCGTTGGCGGACCGCCTGAAGGGCGTCCCTGATCTCGGGTGGAATTCGTCCAAGGTCGCAATGAAGGCCCAGGCACCGCCCAATGGACACCTTTTTCACCTCGTTGCGCTTTTGAGGAATCACTGTTGATTTCACGAAGTTTTTCAGGTCCTCGGAGAATTTCGGATCAGCTGAGAGCGTATTGTTCCGGATTAAGTGAATGTGCTCCGGCATCCAGGACTGGCCGTCGTCCCGCGGAAATTCGCACTGCAGCGCTTCAGCGATCGCCGTGTCGTCAAAAGCGTCCTCGAGCTCCTTTGTTCCCACGAAGTGCATGCCGTCGACGAAACCGATGTCGCGGAGGCTCTGCTCCGTGATGCGGGCTGATGACGCTGGGAACGTGGCGTCCCGGTCCAGCAAGATGACCGTCTTCTGCATTCTGTTGGTCCCGAGGAATTCCAGCGTGGTCCGCCAGTTACCGCAGGTGTGCATGTTCAGCAGGCGGATACCGTCTTCCACCACGGTGCGGCCAAACACCCTCCTGTACAGCAGGGGCAGGAGTTCTTCCTCGGTTTCTCCTTCGCAGACGAGGTAGCCCTTTTCATAGAACAGTTCAGTGTTTCTGATCTGCAGTTGGGTCCCGATGCTGTCGAAGAACGCTCTGATGCGGGACTCGACGCTGGCCCCTCCGACGGTGCTCAGGTTCTCGATGTGCCGCGCGCCGTCCTCCTGGACTCTGATCAGACTGATGCATTCAGGCGGAGCGCGGTCCACGAGCGTCACCGAGTGCGTGCAGAGAATATTCTGCACTTTCGACCCCTCGGCTTTCGAGCTGTTAGAGATGTAATCGAAGAGTCGTTTCTCAGCGGCGTAGTCAAGGTTGAGATCCGGTTCGTCATACACCCGAAGCACAGGCCGGCTCAACCTTGATTCGTCCTGTGACTGCTGACGGGATTCCAGCAGACTCATCCACAACTTTTTCCTGGTGCCTTCGCCAAAACTGGCCAGCGGGTGATACCCCCGGCCCATATCCAAGGCGACCGATGTCACGGCGACCAACCGGGAAAAATCAACCCGAGCGCTGATCTTGACGCCCCGCAGGGAGGGCAGCGAGGCGTTCACGGCTGCGGGCAGGCCCTCCGCCTCGTCATCGACCTGGCCTTCGACCCAGGCCTTGATGGTGTTCGCCGCGCCGTGCAGAGTGTGACCTTCTGTTTCAATTTGCCGCACCCGCTCCTGCATAGTTGCTTGGATGGAACCTTGAATAATCGCGCTCGGATCCTTGTAATCCGTAGAAAGAATAGTCTCGAAATGCGGGAGATACGCCTCAAGTACACCAAAATTAACTTCCTTCCAGGACAGCAATTTTGGCAGTGGCGTCCGGTCAAGGTGCTGGGTAATGATTGAGACGTTCTCAGCCTTTGTGTTTCTTGATTCAAGCCCCAACGATCTCACCAGGGCCTTCAGATCGTTGGCATTCTGGTCCTGATAGGTGTTGAATCGATCATCCTCGTAGACCTCGCCATAAATACAGCATTGCGGTCGGCCAGTCACGGAATAAGATTTCCGGATGACAAGGAACCGGGTTCCGTTCTCTTCGAAATCGAAGCCTCCGACATCCCATGAGTCATCGAGCACGAACCGTCCGGTGAGCTCAAACCGCGAGGCGGCGTGACCATCGGCCTCCTGCGCGTAATCGTCCACGCTTGGATTCAGCTGGCTCAACAGCAATTGGAGGGCACGGACCACCGTTGACTTGCCTGAGTCGTTCTCTCCGATGAGCACCGTCAGGCTGTGCATGGGCAACGTGATGCTCGATGCATAGCATCGAAGGCCAGAAATCGTTAATTCAGTGAGTCGCATGTGATGATTCCTTCGTTGAGCAAAAGGGCAGCGCGGCTGCGGAGCCCAGTGTGAGCTTGCGGACGGGAGAGCCTTCTGTCTTCATGTCTCGAATTAGCGGCGCAGGTCCAGCTGCCATTGCAGGGGACCAACGCCGGCCGTGCCGGTGACGCTGGTGGGCGTCACGTGCGCGTTCAGCGTGCCCACTGGTACCTGCTGTTCGTTGATAAGCCTCCCGGTCAGGAACGTGCCCGTGCTCTCCGGGGTGGCCTGCCCATCGAGGTAGAGGCGGCCCACCGTCGGGCTGGTCAGCACGATGAGCTTCGGGCTGCCGGTCAGGTTCAGGTCGAGCGTGAGGTTCACGCTGCTCAGGGCGTTGCGGCCCATGCCGGTGTAGGTGCCATTGGTCATGGCGCTGGCCACCGGCGCGAGGCCACTCCCCTGCCCGAGCAGCGACGGGAGCACGTAGAACGCCCCGGCCAGCACCACCACGGTCAGCACGACGCTGCCCAGCGCCCCGCCCGTCTTCGCGGCAGGCGGCGCGACCGGCGCCGCGGCCGGGACGCCCGCGAGCGCTGGCGCGGCTGGGCGGAAGAACGCGCGGCGAATCGCGGCCTTCTCCACGGCGTGGCGGATCTCGTTGATCACCAGCACCACGCCCAGGCCGATCAGGGCGTACAGCAGCTGGTAGGGGTGGTCCTGCACGAAGCGCGCGACGTCCGTCATGCGCGCAGGCTACCCGCGCCGCCGCCCGCGCCCCCGCTCATCTTCGCGCCGCCCCCAGTGGGGGCCTCAGGTGAGGGTGAGCGTCACGCGTATCCACTCCGCCGCGCACTGGTCACCCCGCAGGCGTTCGCGGCGGACGACTACTGATCCGAGAGTACATCTACTGATCCCTGCCTTGATTCGTAGCGCAACGCAGCGCCAGTCAGAGTTCTCGCGAACTCAGGAAGCCAGTAACTATCCCGACTGGTCTCACGAGCCCCGGTACTCTGGCACGCTACCAATTTCCGCAGGGATCAATAACTGTACTTCGGGGAAATTCAGGGTCCACTGAATAAGGCCGTGCAGCACGAGCAATACAAACGCGGACGTTGGAATCGCCGGGGAGTCTCCCCGGCGATCTCCCTTCTGATGGCTGGCACAGAGTCACCAAAAAAGCCGTCCAATTGGGCCAGTCGCAGCCATTGCAAGAACAGCAAAGCCACAAGACACAGCACCGCATGGTGGTGCAGGCCCTGCCAAGTCCGCCCCTCAAAATGATCCAGCCCCACTTCCTGCTTGAGCTCCCGGTGGCCCAGCTCACACGCCCACCGTTGTTTGGTCACCCGAACCAAATGGTCAAATGACGTCTCCGGCGGCAAATTGCAGAGGTA
>NZ_BMPE01000016.1 GCF_014647435.1 Deinococcus radiotolerans
GGTCTACACTCACCTCATCGGCGAACGCTCGTAACGCCGCTTGAAGTCAAAACTGGAGCACTACCGGACCGCCGCTTCCACGAGTACAGCCCGGTCGAGAACACCGACTACCCGCAGGGCGGCGGGGGCGGCGCGGACGCCTACGTGGCGTTCCTGGCTGGCACGGTGAAACCTGCTGTGGACGCCGCGTTCCTCACGCGGCCCAGCGCGGACGACACGGTCTTGATCGGCTCCAGCATGGGCGGTGTGATCAGCCTGCACGCCTGGCTGACCCGGCCCGACGTGTTCGGGCACGCCGGCATCATGAGCCCCGCCTTCTGGACGAACGGTGGGTTCTCGCTGCGGCAGGCGCAGGAGGCACACCTTCCAGCCGGGCGCGTGTGGGTGGACATCGGCGGGCGGGAAAGCCCGGAATTCCCCGACCGGATGCGTGCCTACTGGGACGAGGCCCACGCCTTCGCGGACACCCTGAGTGCCCGGGGCCTGGGCGAGAGGCTGCGCTTCCAGGCCGACCCGGCCGCCCCGCACCACGAGAGCGCCTGGGCGGCCCGGCTGCCCGCCGCGCTGCGCTTCCTGCTGACCGGCCTGTAGGTCCGCATGACTTGCCCCGACTGCCCCTGATCTGGTACCCTTGCCTTTAGTGTCTCGCGCTTGGTAGGGCCGAGATGACCGGGAGGCACCCGGACACGCCAGCAGCCCTCTCCCCCGTCGGCCTGGACCGTGTCGCAGCCAAATCCCCTAACTTCGGAGTTTCACGGTGAAAACCTACATCCCCAAAAATGACGAGCAGAACTGGGTCGTCGTGGACGCCACGAACGTGCCCCTCGGCCGCCTCGCGACGCTGATCGCCAGCCGCATCCGTGGCAAGCACCGCCCCGACTTCACCCCCAACATGATCCAGGGTGACTTCGTGGTCGTCCTGAACGCCGCCCAGGTCGCCCTGACCGGCAACAAGCTGGACGGCAAGGTCTACACCCGCTACACCGGCTACCAGGGCGGCCTGAAGACGGAAACCGCCCGCGAGGCGCTCAAGAAGCACCCCGAGCGCGTCATTGAGCACGCCGTGTTCGGCATGCTGCCCAAGGGCCGCCAGGGCCGCGCCATGCACAGCCGCCTGAAGGTGTACGCCGGTGAGGCGCACCCCCACGCCGCTCAGAAACCCCAGACGCTCGAGGTCAAATAATGGCGATTCAGCAACCCGAACAGTTCTACGGCACCGGCCGCCGCAAGAGCGCCGTCGCCCGCGTGTTCCTCCGCCCTGGCGAAGGCAAGATCATCGTGAACGGCAAGGAATTCCAGACCTACTTCCGTGGTCTCCTGCGCGCCGTGCACGCCCTGCAGGCCTTCCGTGAAACCGGCACCGCCGGCCGTTACGACGCCGTGATCACGGTCGTCGGCGGCGGCCCCACCGGCCAGGCCGACGCGATCAAGCTGGGCATCTCCCGCGCCCTGCTGAAAGTGAACCCCGACTTCCGCGCGCAGCTCAAGCCCAAGGGCCTGCTGACCCGCGACCCCCGCGAAGTCGAGCGCAAGAAGTACGGCCTCAAGAAGGCCCGCCGCGCTCCCCAGTTCAGCAAGCGCTGATCCACGCGAAAAAAGCTCCCCGCACCTTCGGATGCGGGGGCTTTTTTGTTGATGGTTGATAGAGGATGGATTGCTCTCCTCTATCAACCATCAACTGTCTTCCATCAACGCCGCGTGTGCGCGGCGTAGCGTTGCAGGATGTCCCAGCCCTGCCCGCCGTGCATGACGCTGCGGGCCTGTTCGACGCCCTCGCGGATGCTCGCGGCGCGGCCCGCAGTGCGCAGGGCCGCCCCGGCGTTCAGGGCCACGATGTCCCGCTGGGCCGGGGTGCCACCGCCGGTGAGGAGCGCGCGGGTGATCTCGGCGTTCTCGGCGGGGCTGCCGCCCACGATCGCCTCGCGCGGGTGGACGCTCACGCCGGCTTCCTCGGGGTGAATGGTGCGGTCGATGATCTCACCGTCGCGCAGGCCGGAGACGGTGTTCACGCCGCTGACGGTGAACTCGTCCAGGCCGCTGCCGTTCACGACGGTCGCGCCGCGCGCGCCCAGCAGGCGCAGCACCTCCGCCAGGGTGCGGGTCAGTTCCGGTTTGAACACGCCCACGACGAGGTGCGTGGCGCCCGCCGGGTTGCTGAGCGGCCCCAGGATGTTGAACACGGTGCGGGCCGCCAGTTCCGAGCGGACGGGCGCGGCGTGCCGCAGCGCCGGGTGGTAGTTGCGGGCGAACATGAACCCGATGCCCAGGGTGTTCACGGCGTCCGCGACGACGTCCGGCGTGGCGTCCAGATTCACGCCCAGGGCTTCGAGCACGTCGGCGCTCCCGGCGCGGCTGCTCGCGGCGCGGTTGCCGTGCTTCGCGACCGGCACGCCCGCACCGGCCACCACGAACGCCGTCGTGGTGCTGATATTGAAGGTGTGCGCGCCGTCCCCACCGGTGCCCACCACGTCCAGCAGGACCTCGCGCGGCTGCACGTTCACGCGCACCGCGTGCTCGCGCATGGCCTGCGCGAAGCCCGCGATCTCCTCGGGCGTCTCGCCGCGCACCCGCAGGGCCGCCAGCGCCGCCGCGAGCCGCACGCCGCTCAGTTCGCCCTCCATGACCTCGCGCATGAAGGTCGCCGCCTCCGCCTGCGACAGCCGCTCCCCGTTCATCAACCTCGCGTGCATCACTTCGTTGCCTCCTGCCGCGCGCGGAATGCCTGCACCTCGGCCAGGAAGTTCCGCAGCATCTCCAGTCCGTCCTCCGTGGCAATGCTCTCCGGGTGGAACTGCACCCCGAACACCGGGAACTCCCGGTGGCGCAGCGCCATCACGACCTCCTCGCCCGGATCGGTCGTCCACGCGGTCGCCACCAACTCCGGCGGCAGGTCCCGCACCACCAGCGAGTGGTACCGCGTGACCGTCACGCCGTCCCGCAGGCCCGCGAACAGGCCCGAGCCGTCGTGCCGCACCGGGCTGGTCTTGCCGTGCACCGGCAGGAGCGCGCGGCCCACCTGCGCTCCGAACGCCTCCCCGATGCTCTGGTGACCCAGGCACACGCCCAGCACCGGCACGCTGGACCCCAGCGCGCGGATCACAGCGACACTCTGCCCCGCCTCGGTGGGCGTACACGGCCCCGGCGACACCACGATCGCGTCTGGATTCAGGGCCCGCACGTCATCCAGCGTGAACGCGTCGTTGCGCCACACCGTCAGTTCCGCGCCCAGTGCCCCGAAGTACTGCACCAGATTGAACGTGAACGAATCGTAGTTGTCGATCAGCAGGAGGCGGAGGGGGGCGGTGGCCTGGGTCATCGGTGAATCTCCTGGGGGGGTGACGGTCGGTCCGGGCGGCGTGACGGCCATCACAGCCCCCCTGCGGCGAGTTCGACGGCGCGCATGAGGGCGGCGGCCTTGTTGCGGGTTTCCTGTTCCTCGCTGGCGGGGTCGCTGTCGGCGACGACGCCCGCACCCGCCTGGATGTGCACGCGGCCATTCGTGATGACCATGGTGCGCAGGGTCAGGGCCATGTCCATGCTGCCGTTCAGGGCGATGTACCCGAAACTGCCACCGTACGGGCCGCGCCGGACGGGTTCGATTTTGTCGATGATCTGCATGGCCCGGATCTTGGGCGCGCCGCTGACGGTGCCCATAGGTTGCACGCTGGCCAGCGCGTGCAGGGGCGTCTGGTCCTCCCGCAGGGTGGCGGTGACGCTGGAGACGATGTGCATGACGTGGCTGTAGCGTTCGATGGTGAAGGCGTCGTGCACGCGGACGCTCCCGTACTCACTGACCCGGCCCACGTCGTTGCGGCCCAGGTCCACGAGCATGAGGTGCTCGGCGCGTTCCTTCTCGTCCGCGAGGAGTTCGTCCGCGAGGGCCTGATCGTGCTCGGGCGTGGCGCCGCGCGGGCGGGTGCCCGCGATGGGGCGAGTAGTGACCAGGTGACCGTCGCTGGCGAGGAGGCTCTCGGGACTGCTGGCGACCAGCGTGACCGGCCCGAGTTGCAGGTACCCGAGGTACGGGCTGGGGTTCACGCGGCGAAGCGCGCGGTACAGCGCGAAGGGGTGCAGGTCGCCCAGGTCAGCGCTGAAGCGCTGGCTGGGCACCACCTGGAAGATGTCCCCGGCGCGGATGTACTCCAGCGCGTCCCTGACGGCGGCCTGGAAGGTGTCCGGGGTGAAGTTGCTGGTGAACTCGGGCGGCGTGGTGGGCGTGCGGCCCGGCACGGCCGGCAGTGGCCCGCGCAGCCGCTGGGTGAGGCGCTGCACCTCTTCCTGCGCGGCTGCCTGGGTGTCGGCGGTGGCGACGGTGATCAGGCGGTGCTTGAGGTGGTCGAAGATGACCATGCCGCGCGGCGCGATGAAACACGCGTCCGGGACGTTCAGTTCGTCGGGGTTCGCGTCGGGCAGCCGCTCGTAGTTGCGGATCAGGTCGTATGCGGCGTACCCGATCGCGCCGCCGATCAGCGCGGGCAACCCGTCCGGGACGGACGTGGGGCGGACGGTCGCGTGGTACAGCCGCGCCAGGGGGTCGGCCTCCTGCCCGTCGAAGTCGCCGAAGGTGCCACTGCTCGTCACGTGCGCGCCACGCGCCTCGAAGCGGCCCTGCTCACCCACGCCAATGAACGAGTAGCGGCCCAGTTTCTCCCCGGCCTCCACGCTCTCGAGCAGGAAGGTGACGGTCTCGCCCTGCGCGACTTTCAGGTACGCGGTGACGGGCGTGTCGAGGTCGGCGTTGAGTTCCTGCACGGCGACGGCCAGAGGGGAGCGCGGATTCGGATGCGTCATGGGTCTCCTGAGGGTGAAGGGGGAACAAAAAAACGCCCGGGTGGGAATTCCACCTGGGCGCGTCTGTGCAGTGTCGGGGCGACAAGCGTGATCAGACCCAGGCGAGACTGGGCCACCACCACGCACTGTACACGGTCATGCGTGGCAGCATAGCGCGCGTCCCGCAGGGACAGGGGGCGTGTGTAGACAGGTCACCGCTCAGCTGGACGGGTCACCCGGGCGTGACGGTCACCGGCACCGTCTGCCCCTCCTCCAGCGCTTCGGCGCGGCGCACCGCGACCTTCACCGGCAGCAGGTACCCGCCATCCTTCGGGAAGATCGAGGTGCGAAACCGGGTCTCCCCCACCACCGCCTCGCAGGGAATCATGCCCCACCCGTACGTCACGAAGCGCGCCGCGTCCTTCAGGTCAGGGACCAGTTCCTCCGGTACCCGCAGGAAGTAATGCGGGGCGGGGCCACGCCAGTGGAACAGCTCAGCCGTGAAAGTCAGGGGCATACGGGCAGCGTAGCGGCTGGCGGGTCAGGGCGTATCGTTCAGGATGAACAGACTCCGGCCGATGATCTGGCCGTCCTTTCGGATGGTCAGATTCAGAGGCTGCCAGTCGGGGGACAGGGTCGCGTCGGCGTGGAAGGTCAGGGTGGTCTGCAGGGCCTGTGCCCCGAGGTTCTGTGTGGTCAGGCTGGGCAGGGTCAGCGTGGACGGACTGACCGTCACGCCCGGCACGTCCACTCCCAGCGTGATCGGGCCGCTGATCCCCCCGCCCTGGCGCAGGTCGAATGGGACGGTGGCGGATTGCCCCGGGGGGAGGTGGATGCTGCTGCCCTCCTGCGGCGCGGCCACGCTCACCCGGGGGCTGCCGAGCTGGAAGGTCAGGCGTGACCAGATGCCAGTCGGGATGGACGTGCGCTGGATGATGTAGCCCGTATCCGTGCTGCGGCCCTGCTGCTGGATGAGATTCCAGCCGCGTTTTAGGTCCAGCTGGTCCTGGTACGTGATCGTGCCGCCAGCTGCTAGGTCGTCACAGCGGCCCTGCACGCGGATGTCCCGGTCAACGTACAGGCGAGTCAGGCCGGCCGGGGTCAGGCTGGTAGTGAGGGCCCGGCCCAGCGGGTCGCCCTGCGTGCCGATCACCTGCAGGTTCGCCTGGACGGCCAGCGCGTCCGGCTGCGAACGGTCCCCGACGAAGTCCGAGCATTCGAACAGGCTGCTGAGCGCCCCGGCGGGCGGGGTGCTCAGCGTGAAAGCCACCTGCCCATCTGCCGCGAGGGGAACGTTCTGCGCGGTGACCCATTCGATGCGGTCGTAATCCAGGTACTGCTCCTCGACCCGTGCGCCCTGACCCAGCAGGGGGTGATGCAGGGTTCCGACCACCCGCGCCGGGTCGGTGGGGCCGCCCACCTCGCTGCCCGTTCGGTCCTGCGCGGACGTGAACAGCAGGCTGAAGCTGAACACCTGCGTCTCGGGGTGCTGGCGGTCCACCGGGAAGTCCACGGCGAAGGTCACGGGCACGCTGGCGCCTGGGGCTAGGGTGCCGGGCACCAGCCAGCCGCCACTCTGCGGGGTGACGCTCAGGCCGGCGGGTGGGGTGACCTGCAAGCCGCGCAGGTCGAGGTCCGTCAGGAAGGGCGTGCCCTGCGGGTGCGGGCGAGTCACGCCGGTCTGGAGGTCGAGGTCCTGCGCGCGGGTGACGCGCAGGTTCGGGGCCTGCGTGGCGGCGTCCTGCCCGCCGTACAGCCGGACGCTGCGAAACGGCGTGCCAGCCAGGGTGGGCGCGGTGGCGTTGTTGCTCGGGTCGCCGTCCGTGTCGGTCAGGGCGACGGGCAGCAGGACCAGGTTCGTGATGGGTTCACCCGTGGGGTTCGTGACCATGAAGGTGGTGTTCACGTGCCGGATGTCCTGCGCGCCGCGCCGGCTGACGAACGTGACACTGCTGACCGATTGTGCGCCCAGTTGCACGTCACCGGGCGTGGTTTCCAGCGCCTGTGAGGAGAGACCGGGGGTCCCTGCGGGGAGGGTATGCAGGCTCGCCTGAGCCACCTGGGCGCCGCTGACCTGAAGATCCAGGGCGTACACGGGGCCCCTGGAGGCCTCGGGGGTGGGCGGCGCATGTGGCGCCGGGGAGCAGGCGAGCAGCAGGGTGAGCGGCAGCGCGGTACTCAGGCGGCGCAGGGTGATCCTGGCGGGGACGGACATAGAGGCAGCGTATCCTCCAGCGCTGCCCAGCCCTGCCGCAGATGCCTCAAACCCCCCGTCGGGCGCCCCTGAACCTGCCCGCCTGATGGGGGCGGCGCGCCCTGATGGTGCGCGGTCAGCCTGTCTCCTCGACGCGTTCGCGGACGTTCTGGATGAGCGCCTCGTCGTACAGGCCCGCGTAGTGGTCGCCGAGGTTCACCAGGAACTGCATCTCCTCCTTGGTGGTGCGGGCGCTCAGGCGTGTCTCGAAACTCAGGAGGAGCGCCCCGTACGCGAGTGAGGCGGCGCCCGCGATGGCCAGCAGGACCGGGAGGGGCCCCGCCTGCTGGGCGAGCAGGGCGCTGCCGCCAATCAGGATGCTGGTCAGGACGAGCAGGGCCACCGCGAGGTACAGGGCGGTCATGGCCTGCACGATGATGCGGCTGCGCCGCGCCAGACGCGGGAGTTGCTTGACGATCATGCGTTTCTCGTCGCGGGCGAGCGGTTCGGCGCGGCCGTCCTCGGTCACGAGCACCTTGAAGCGGGCCGTGAGCTGCCGCACGCGGTCCGTGACGCGGCCCAGGCGGCTGCTGGTGCTCATGAGCAGGGTGCCGGCGCCGCTGATCAGTACGGCCGGGGTGATCATGGCGGTCAGGACCTGCAAGTTCGCGTCGGCCATGCCATGAAGCTACGCTAAAAGCTCACCAGGACGCCTTCGATAAATCTGCACATTCCCTGCGCAGGGCCTGCACGGGGCACCGTCATGCTGCGTGTCAGGAGAAGGGAAGGGGCCGAGCGGGCCGCACCCGGATCACAAGGAGAATCATCATGAAGAAACTGCTGCTGACTGTCGCTGCTGCCCTGAGCCTCGCCACCACCGCCACCGCCTTCGCTGCCAGCCCCATGAGCGTGTACGCCACGGACGGGAACGGCGGGCAGTTCGAGGGCCTGTACACCGAGTCCAACTGGATGGCCATCGAGGTGCCCCTGAACGCCCTGGGCGGCAGCGTGCCCAGCGACCTGAGCCTCGCCGTGAGCGGCCTGCCGGATGGAACGTACGTGACACTGGAGGGCGTCTCGACCCGCGGGGACAACGCGCTGCTGTACGTGTCGGTCAGCCGTGACAGCACCGATTCGTTCGTGAACAGCGTCGCGCAGATCAACGTGAATTCCGGCAGCACCACGCTGGCCACCGTGGAAATTCCCGTGTACGGCGCCGCCACCAGCGAGTAAGCGCTGCTGGTCTGGGGCGTGCCCACCTCTGCGGAGGTGGGCACGCCTCTGCCCGTGTGGGTGGGGCACGCGGATGCTCTAGGCTGCTTGGCATGTGGGGATCTCAGCGGGCGGCGGCGGTGCCGGGAAGCGTGTTCGCGCTGATGGACGCCGCCAAGGGGCGGGCGCGGGCGGCGGGGCTGGACATCATTGACCTGAGTATCGGGAGCAGTGACCTGCCGCCCCCGGAGCCGGTGCTGGAGGTGCTGCGCGCAGCGACCCGCGATGCGGAGACGTACCGGTACCCGCTGTTCAGTGATACCGCGCCCCTGCGGGAGGCGGCGGCCGGGTACCTGGCGCGGCGCTTCGGGGTGCAGCTGGACCCGCAGCGGGAGGTTCTGCCGCTGATTGGCGCTCAGGAGGGGCTGGCGCATCTGCTGCTGGCGGTGACGGACCCGGGGGATACGCTGCTGCTGCCGGATCCATGTTACCCGCCGTACCTGGGCGCGGCAGCGGTAGCGGGCCTGAAGGTGGTGACCGTGCCCCTGCGCCCGGAGGCGGGGTTCCTGCCGGATCTGGACGCCGTGCCGGAGGGGGTGCGGCCGCGTGTGCTGCTGCTGAACTACCCGAATAATCCGACGTCGGCGGTGGCGGACGCGGCGTTCTTCTGGCGGGCGGCGGCGTGGTGCGGCGCGCGGGGCACGCTCCTGGTTCATGATCATCCGTACGCGGAACTGACGTTCGGGGCGTACCGCGCGCCGAGTGCGCTGGAGGCGGGGGTGGACGGCGTGGTGGAACTGCACTCGCTGAGCAAGACGCACCACATGGGCGGCTTCCGCGTGGGGTTCGCGGCTGGGGACGCCGGGGCGCTGGCGGCGCTCTCGCGGGTGAAGGGTGCCATCGACTTTCACGCCTACCTGGGCATTCAGCGGGCGGCGGCGCACGCCCTGTCGCTGCCGGATGAGGTGGGCCGGGTGGGCGCGGCCGTGTTCGAGCAGCGGCGGGACGCGCTGGTCCCGGCGCTGCGGGCGCTGGGCTGGGAGGTGGCGCTCCCGCAGGCGAGCATGTACGCCTGGGCGCGCGTGCCTGGCGTGACGGACAGCGTGGCGTTCGCGGTGCGCGCCGCGGAGACGACGGGCGTGGCGGTCAGTCCCGGCGCGGCGTTCGGGGCGGGCGGGGAGGGGTTCGTGCGCTTTGCGCTGGTGCAGCCGCCTGAGGTGCTCCGGGGAGCCGCGCGGCAGCTGGGCACCGTCCCGACCGCCTGAAGGCAGGAGGCGGGGCGCGAGGTCACCGCTCGCGCCCCGCCTCCTGCGGCGCCTTTACTTGTCGAACTTGTCGTAACCGGCGGCGCTGCGGCGCTGGGCGCCACGGGCGTAGTCCATCTGCATCTCGACGGTCTCGTGCTTCCCTTCGGTGAAGGTGCTGTCGTGAATCCAGTAGTTCAGCCGGTCATCCCCGAGCTGCACCCAGAGTTTGTGCTGATCTTCGGGATCACGCCAGAAGACCACGTGCTCGAAGGCGTTGTGCTGCGCCCAGGTCTGGATGTCCGACAGGACGCGCGCGGCCTTGGGGTGGGTCATCTGGAATTCCTGACCGTCGGTTTCATTGCGGAACTTGATCTCGACCATGGTGGGTTCAGCGTAACAGACCGCCCGTGAACTGCGTGCAGACTTCGCCGAACGGTTCTTCATGTGTGCAGCAGGGCGTGGAAGCGGTACCGCCGCTGCTGCCTGCACCGGCCGGGCGCGCTAGGGTGGGCGGTGATGACGGACGTGCCTCTGAAGGTCACCACGCTGAATGTGAACGGGCTGCGCAGCGCGCTGCGCAAGGGCCTGCGCGACTGGGCGGCGCGCGAGCAGCCGGACGTGCTGCTCCTTCAGGAAGTCCGCGCTGATCCGATGCCGGACGCCCTGGCGGACCTGGGGTACGCGGGGGCGTGGTTCCCGGCGCAGAAGGCCGGGTACAGCGGCGTGGCCGTCCTGTCCCGTCAGCCCGTGACGGACGTGCGTGTGGGCATGCCGCACGCAGAGATGGACGCCGAGGGCCGCGTGCTGAGCGCCGTCGTGGGTGGCGTGCGGTTCGTGAGCGTGTACCTGCCGAGTGGCAGCAGCGGCCCTGAACGGCAGGGCTTCAAGGACCGCGTGCTGGGCGACTTTCAGGACTGGACGGCCACGCTGCTGGCCGAGGGCCTCCCGGTGGTGATCGGCGGGGATTACAACATCGCGCACCAGCAGGTGGACCTGAAGAACTGGCGCTCGAATCAGAAGAACAGCGGCTTTCTCCCGCACGAGCGCGAGTGGATGACGGCGCACCTCGCCTGCGGCCTGACCGACACGCACCGCGCCTGCCTGGGGGAGGCAGCGGAATACACATGGTGGAGTAACCGTGGGGGCGCCTACGCGAACAACGTCGGCTGGCGCATTGACTACCTGCTCGCGTCGGGCGTGGCCGTGCAGGGCGTGAGCGTGGACCGGGACGCGCGGCTGAGTGATCACGCGCCCCTGAGCGGCCTGATCCACAGGGAAGCGTAAAGTTCGCGTCAGATGAGCCTGGAAGGTGCGTGATATGCTGAGCGGGCTGCCGGGTTCAGGACAGCGCCCCCGTCCTCTCACCGTTCAGCGGCTGCTGACTGACGCTGGACGGAGGGCGCAACCCGAGGATAGCGAACACCTGCTGCCCGTGGGCGGGTCGCGCGCACGCCAGCGCCACAAGCCTGAGAAGCGCGTCTCACACGAGTTAACCCCCACGGGCGCGTCCTGAGTGACCAGGAACGTACATGCCGAAAACGAAGAAGACGGAAGCGGTGCCCGGCACCGAGAGGACCGGCACCGACATCACCAAGACGACCCCATCCAAGCGCGGCGCGAACAAGGCCGCCCAGACTGAACCTAAGGCCGCCCGCGCGGCCAAGGCGGCCGCCACGGCACCCGCCAGGAAAACCGCGCCCCGCGCGAAGAAAGCCCCGACCACCGACACTGAGCCAGCAGCGGACCTTCCGAGCCTGACCGAGGTGACGGCCGCCCCCGAACAGACGACGGAGCAGCTGGTCGCGGCGCCCGTGCAACCGGCCCTGAAACGCGGCGCGCGCAAGGCGGCCCCCCAGGCCGACGCCACGCCCGCTGAGGCCGCGCCTGTCGAACCGGCGGCACCGGCCTCCACCGAGCCGGCCCCCAGAACGCCCGCCCGCCGGGGCCGCCCGCCCAAGGCGAAACCCGACGTGACTCCAGAGCCTGAGGCTCAGGCTACGCCCGCAGTGGATGGGGTACGCCCGGTCCGTGGCCAGAAGGGTCGGCCGCGGCCCGCTGAACTGGCTGCACCTCAGCCTGAGGTCATCCCGACCACCGCCGCGCAGACCACTGAGGTTCCGGCAAGTGACCAGCCCGCGCCCAGGCGTGGGAGGCCCGGCCGCGGGGCGGCTCAGCAGGCCGCAGAGGCGCCTGCCACGGCCACGCCGTCATCCGAGGATGTCAGCACACCCGTGACTGAACCTGAAGTGGCCCAGCCCGCGACCATGCCCAAACGGAAGGCCGGACGCGGTCGCGCGCAGACCGACGCACCCCTCCCTGAAGCGGAGGTGCAGTCAGCGGTCCAGGCCGAACCGGACGCGCAGACCCCTGAGGTGGAGCCTCAGATGAACGCCCCCGAACCTGCCGTGAAGCCCGCGCGCCGGGGCCGTCCGCCCAAGGCGGCGCGCATCCAGGACAGCCCGGCCAGCGAGGCGGCGCCCGAGGCCCAGCCTCAGCCTGACGTGACGGCCGCCGTGGACGCTGAGCCGGTGATTCTGGAGGTGCCGCGCAAGCGGGGCCGCCGGAAGAACGCCCTGCCCGCTGAGCCGCTGGAGACGGTGCTCAGTGGAGTGGAGGCCATCGAGACCGACCCGGTGACGCACCCTGAGCCGGCCGCTCAGCCTGACGTCCATGCGGCCGCGCCTCAGCCCGTCGTGGCCGAGCCCAAGGTTCGCCGGGGCGGCCGCCGGAAGACCAAGGACACGACCCCAGCACCGGTAGACCAGCCGACGCCGGTCGTGGATGAACTCGCGGGCCAGCCCGACCCGGCAGCCGAGGTGAACGCCGCTGAACCGGAGGCCGACGAGGCGCTCCCGGATACCAATCCGCTGCGGGACATCGTGGTGGCGCAGCTGCGCAGGCTGGGCCGCCCGGTGCACGTGCGCGACCTAGAGCGGACGTTCACGCGGCAGACCATGAACCGCCTGGGCGGCTGGCGTGAACTGACCGACCTGCTGGACACGCTGGTCGAGGCCGGTGAGGTCATCCGCACCCGCAAGAAGACGTACGGTCTGCCCGAGGCGATGAGCCTCATTCGCGGGCGTTTCCAGGCGTCAGCGGCCGGCTTCGGCTTCGTGATTCCCGACAGTGGCGGCGAGGACTACTACATTCCGGCGGAGCAGACGCTGGAAGCCTGGAACGGCGACATCGTGCTGGTGCGCCAGGAGGGCCGCGGGGACAGCCGCGACGACCGGGGCCGCGGCGGGTCACGCCGTGGACAGCGGGGCGACGGCAACCCGCGCGCGAGCGTGGTGCGGATCGTTCAGCGCGCCTACCGGCAGCTGGTGGGCACCCTGGAATTCCATCATGGGCACCCGATCCTGAAACCGGACGATCACCGCGCCCGGCACCGCATTCTGGTGCTTCCGGACGGCCTGGAGGGCCTGAAGGCCGGAGCGCGCGTGGTGACCGAACTGTTCTGGCCCGAGCACACCGGCGAAGACGAGGTGTTCGGTCAGGTGTCGCGCGTGCTGGGCGAGCAGGACGACCCCGTGACCGAGACGGAGGCCGTGATCGTGAAGTTCGGCCTGCGCGGCGATTTCCCGGATGACGTGCTGGAGCAGGCGAACGCGATTCCCACTCAGATTCCCGCCGAGGCGCTGGTGGGCCGCCTGGACCTGCGCGGCTTCAACATCTTCACGGTGGACGGCCGGGACGCGAAGGACTTCGACGACGCGATTCACATCCAGCCGACGCCTGAGGGCACCTTCGTGGTGGGCGTGCACATCGCGGACGTGAGCCACTACGTGCAGGAGGGCTCGCCGCTGGACGAGGAGGCGTACGCGCGGGCGACCAGCGTGTACCTGCCGGGCCGGGTGCTGCCCATGCTGCCCGAGCACCTCAGCAACGGCGTGTGCAGCCTGGTGCCGTACGAGGACCGCCTGACCATGACGGCGCTGGTGGAACTGAGTGCCGAGGGCGAGATCCTGAAGGTGCAGCTGGCGCCCAGCGTGATCAACAGCAAGGCCCGCCTGACGTACGACGAGGTGCAGGCGTACAGCGAGGCGACCGCCACGCTGCCTGAACACGCCCGCCAGCTGGAAGGCGACCTGCACCTGCTGCTGAAGATCACCACGAAGCTGCGTCAGAAGCGGCTGCGTGAGGGTTCGCTGGATTTCAAGCTGCGCGAGGTGAAGGTGGACGTGGGCCCCGACGGGCGCATGGAACTCATCCCGATCCGCGAGGAGACGGCGCGCGGCATGATCGAGGACCTGATGCTGCTGGCGAACAAGGTCGTCGCGCACGAGCTGATCCAGCGCGAGATCCCCGCCCTGTTCCGCATTCACGAGGAACCCACCCTCCAGCGCTTCCAGGACGTCACAAACGCCATCGGTCGCCTGGGCCTGGCCTTCCCCGGCGGGGAACCCACCCCGCAGGCGTACCAGGCAGTGCTGAAGCAGGTGCGCGGCACGCCGCGCGAGAGTGTCGTGAACACGCTGCTGCTGCGCTCCATGCAGCAGGCGAAGTACGCCGGGGAGAACCTGGGGCACTTCGGGCTGGCGTTCGACGAGTACCTGCACTTCACCTCGCCGATCCGCCGCTACCCGGACCTGCTGGTGCACCGCGTGCTCAAGGGCATGCTGGGCGGCGAACTGAAGGCCGGGGGCCGCGCGGTGGCGCAGCTTCAGGCTCGCCTGCCCGGCATGGGCGAGCACACCAGTGAGCGCGAGCGCGCCGCGACGGAAGCGGAGCGGGACCTCACGAAGTACTACCAGGCGAAGTGGGCGCAGGAGCACCTCGGGGAGTCGTTCCCCGGCACGGTGTCCGGCGTGGTGGCCAGCGGGCTGTTCGTGGCGCTGGACAACGGCGTGGAAGGCAAGCTGCACATCTCCAACCTGGACGACGATTACTACGTGTTCATCGAGGACGCGCAGATCCTGCGTGGCCGCAGCCGCGGGCGGTCGTACCGCCTGGGTGACCCGGTGGACGTGACCATTCAGGCCGTGAACCCGCTGGCGCGCCAGACGGATTTCACGCTGGCCGACCCGACCGACCCGGAGTACCGTCCGGGCAACCTTCATCAGGAGACCGATATGGATTCACCCGTCAAACCCCGTGCCCGCCGCCGCGAGGACCGCGAGCAGGAGAAACGCGAGAAGTTGCAGAGCCTGCCCGTGAGCGAACCGAAGAAGTTCACGCTGGAGGACGCCAGTCGCCCCACGCTGTCCCCCTCGGCGGGTGGGCGTGGCGGGCGCGGGCGCGGCCAGGGGCAGGCGCCGCGCGAGGGCCGCAGTGAGGGCCGTGGCGAGACGCGCGGTGAGGGCCGCAGTGGTCAGGGCCGCACCTTCGGCGGGGTCAGCATGGGCCGCTCCCGGCGCGTGATCACGCTGGAACGCCCCCGCAACGAGCACCTGCGCCCGGTGAACATCACGGTGCAGCGCATGTACTTCGGCGACTGGACGCTGGAGAACATGCCGCCCGAGGACGGTCAGGGTGGCGGGCGCGGCGGGCGTCCCCCCATGCGCGAGCGCAGCGGCGGGGAGCGCGGGCGGGGCTTCACGCGCGGCGGGAATGACCGGGGCGCGGTGCAGCGCGTGAACGGCCGTCAGCAGGGGCAGACCCGCCCGCGTGAGACGGCGCCCGCGCAGCCTCAGGTGCAGCCCGCGGCGGCGCCCGCTGCGGACGTGGCCGGGGACGACGCCAAGCGCCGTCGCCGCCGCCGGGGCCGCCGTGGTGGCGGAAACGCCCCTCAGAGCTGAGTGAGTGGCGTGGGCGGGCTGGTCTTCCTGTGAAGATCAGCCCGCCTCCTTTATGGCTTTCTCATGCCCACGCGCCCGCGCTGCGTGGGGCTCTGCGGCTGTGCCGTTGCGGGGTCGCCTTAACGGATGGCCAGGAGAACTGCCCGCGACGGTGTGGGTAAGGAGGGGAACCCTTAGGGTTCCTTTCATCGGACGCAGCGCCCGGGGCGACTACGCTGGTCAGGACTGCCGTGCCTGTGGGCGCGGCCTGGAAAGGGAGGATGCATGACCAGTTCGGAACAGCCCGGGAATTCCCGTCAGCGCTCCCGCCTGGGGGCGCAGTTGCTGCCGGGTGGGCAGGAAACGCGTTTCCGGGCCTGGAGTACCCGCGCGCAGCAGATGTGCGTGTGTGTCAATGGAGAAGTGTTCAAGATGGAACCCCAGCCGGGCGGATATTTCGAGGCGGTGCTGCCGTTCGGAGCGGGCGCCCGCTACCGCTTCGAACTGGACGGCCAGACGCTGCCCGACCCGTACGCGCGCTTCATGCCGCACGGGGTGCACGGGGACGCGGAGGTCGTGAATTTCACGGACTTCACGTGGCAGCACCCGGACTGGACGGGCCGTCCGCTGGCGGAGTGCGTGTTCTACGAGCTGCACGTGGGGACGTTCACGCCCGAGGGCACGTACCGCGCGGCGATGGAGCGCCTGCCCCAGCTGGTGGAGCTGGGCGTCACGGCGATCCAGATGATGCCGGTCGCGGCGTTCCCGGGTGAGCGCGGCTGGGGGTACGACGGGGTGGCGATGTTCGCGCCGTTCGCGCCGTACGGCCGCCCGGAGGACCTGATGGCGTTCGTGGACGCCGCGCACAGCCTGGGCCTGTCCGTGTTCCTGGACGTCGTGTACAACCACTTCGGGCCGGACGGGAATTACCTAACGAGCTACAGTCCGTCGTACTTCACGGACCGCTTCCACACGGCGTGGGGACAGGGCCTCGATTACGCCGAGCCGCACATGCGCCGCTATATCACGGGCAACGCGCGCATGTGGCTCCAGGACTACCGCTTTGACGGCCTGCGCCTGGACGCGACCGCCAGCATGCAGGACGACAGCGAGGAGCACATCCTGCGTGAACTGGCGCGCGAGACGCACGCGCTGGGCAGCGGGCACATCCTGCTGGCCGAGGATCACCGCAACCTCCCGGAACTGGTCACGGAGACCGGCCTGGACGGCATCTGGGTGGATGACTTCCACCACGAGGTGCGCGTGACCCTGACCGAGGAGCAGGAGGGGTACTACGGCGGCTTCCGGGGCGGCGCGCGGGAACTGGCGCAGGTGATCAACCGGGGCTGGAAGTACGAGGGGCAGTTCTGGAACGTGACCGGCGAGGAACACAACCGCGGCAAGCCCGCCACGGATCTCGAAGCGCCAAGTTTCGTGTACTGCATCCAGAATCATGATCAGGTGGGGAACCGCGCGCTGGGCGACCGCCTGCATCATTTCGAGTCGGTGACGCTGGCCGAGTACCGGGGCGCCAGCACCCTGCTGCTGTCGCTGCCCATGACGCCGCTGCTGTTCCAGGGGCAGGAGTGGGCGGCCAGCACGCCCTTCCCGTTCTTCAGTGACCATGCGGGCGAGCTGGGGCAGATGGTCACGGAGGGCCGGCAGCGGGAATTCGCCTACTTCTCGGGTTTCAGCACGCTGAACGTACCCGACCCGCAGGCGGCGGGCACCTTCGAGAGCGCCAGGCTGAACTGGGCCGAGCGCGAGCAGGGTGAGCACGGCCGGACGCTGGCGCTGTACCGCCACCTGCTGCGCCTGCGCCGGGAGGATCCGGTGCTGCGCGAGCGGTCGCGCCGCTTCCTCCGCGCGGGCGCCGTGGACTCGGGGGCCGGGGAGGCGCTGTGGGTCCGCTGGGAGACGCCGCAGGGCGTACGTACCCTGCTGTGGAACCTGACGCACACGCCGCTGACGCCGGCCCTGCTGGCGCTGCCGTTCCCGCTGCCGCCGCAGGTGCTGATGCACTCGGAAGGTGAGCTGAACGCGCCCAGCCCGCTGGACGACCTGACCCTGCGCCCCGGTGAGGCGGCGCTGCTGGCCGGGCCGGTGGAGGCGTGAGCGGCGCCCCTCCGGCTGGCCCTCAGACGCACCTGCCGGGCGCCACGTACCGCCTCCAGCTGCACCGGGACTTCGATTTCGCCGCGGCGCGGCGGGCGCTGCCGTACCTGGCGCGGCTGGGCGTGACCGACGTCTACCTCTCCCCCATCTGGACGAGCACGCCAGGCAGCACGCACGGGTACGACGTGACGGATCACGCGCAGGTGAATCCGGAACTGGGCGGCCTGAGCGGCCTGAAACGGCTATCCACTCGGGCGCGGGAACTGGGGCTGGGACTCATCGTGGATTTCGTGCCGAACCACATGGGCATCCAGGGCGGGCACAACCCGTACTGGGAGGACGTCCTCCAGCACGGGCAGGCCAGCCGCTACGCGCATTTCTTTGACATCTCGTGGCATCCGCTCAAGCGGGCGCTGGACGGCAAGGTGCTGCTGCCCGTGCTGGGCGACCAGTACGGCCGGGTGCTGGAGCGCGGCGAGCTGCGCCTGGAGCGCGTGGGCGGCGCCTTCACGCTGCGCTACTGGGAGCGGCAGCTGCCGCTGTCCCCGCGCAGCGTGGCGCAGCTGCTGGTCTGGACGGCGGCCTCGCTGCCCGCCGGGACCGACACGGTCACGCAGGGCGAACTGGCCAGCATCCGCCGGTCGGTGGACACGCTGCCGCGCAGCACCTCCGCCGACCTGACCGACACGGACCGCGTGATCCGCGCGCAGGAGGTGCAGGTCATGACCCGCCGCCTGAGCGCGCTGCTGGAGGACTCGGGGCCCGTTCGCGCGGCGCTGGACGCCACGCTGGACGCCGTGAACGCCGACCCCGTCCGCCTGGACGCCGTGATCGGCGAGCAGAACTACCGCCTGGCGTTCTGGAAGGTCGCGGCCGAGGAGATCAACTACCGGCGATTTTTCGACATCAACGACCTCGCGGCGCTGCGCATGGAAGACCCCCGGGTGTTCCAGTGGGCGCACGCGACGCTGTTCGACCTGCTGCGCCAGGGGCTGGTGCAGGGCGTGCGGCTGGATCACACGGACGGGCTGTTCGACCCGGCCGGGTACTTCCAGGCCCTTCAGGAGGGCGCGGCGCAGGCGCTGGGCCGCGACCTGGGCGGCGGGCTGCCCCTGTACGTGGTGGCCGAGAAGATTCTGGAGCCCGGTGAGACGCTGCCCGAGGCGTGGGCGATTCACGGCACGACCGGCTACGACTTCCTGGCGCAGCTGAACGGCGTGTTCGTGGACCGCACGAACGAGGAGGAACTAAGCGCCGTGTACCGCCGCTTCACCGGGGACCGCCGCTCGTACGGGGAGCACCTGTACCGCGGCAAGCAACTGATCCAGCGGGTCAGCCTGCCCGGCGAGGTGAACGTCCTGGCCGAGCATCTGGAGCGCCTGGCGGAATCGGACCTGAACGCGCGGGACTTCACGCTGAGCACCATGCGCGCCGCGATCCGCGAGGTGATCGCGACCTTCCCCGTGTACCGCACGTACGTCCGGGAGGACGGCGCGCGCGAGCCGGGTGACGACGCGAAGATCGCGCGCGCCGTGCGGGACGCCAAGGCCCATAACCGCGAGGACGGCCTGCCGGTGGACCCCAGCGCCTTTGACTACCTGCACGCGGTGCTGACCCTGAACGCGCCGGACGCGGCGACAAGAGCGGCGTACGCGGAGTTCGCCCTGAAGTTCCAGCAGCTGACCGGGCCGGTCACGGCGAAGGGCGCGGAGGACACGGCCTTCTACCGGTACGCGCGGCTGCTGACCCTGAACGAGGTGGGTGGTGATCCGGCGCTGTTCGGCACGCCGCTGGCGACCTTCCACGCGGCCACACAGGCGCGCGCCTCGCGCTGGCCGCGCGCGATGCTGGCGGGCAGCACGCACGACACCAAGCGCGGCGAGGATACCCGCGCGCGCATCAGCGTGCTGTCCGAACTGCCGCAGGCGTGGTCAGCGTACCTGAGCCGCTGGTCCCCCATGATCCGCAGCCTGGAAACAGAGACGGATCTGGGCCGCGCGCCCACCCCCCTGGACGCGTACGTGCTGCTGCAGAACGCGCTGGGCGCGTACCCGCTGAGCGGGAAGCTGGACGGTTTCGCGGACCGCCTGAGCGCGTACATGCTCAAGGCGGCCCGGGAGGCGAAACTGCGGACCAGCTGGGCGGCCCCGGACGAGGAGTACGAGGCGGCGCTGGAGACCTTGGTGCGTGGCCTGCTGTCCAACGGGGACTTCCTGACGTCCCTGGGGGAACTGCACGCGCGGATCAGTCCGCACGGCGCGCAGAGTGGCCTGAGTGCCGCGCTGGTCCGCCTGACCGCGCCCGGCGTGCCGGACACGTACCAGGGCAGCGAGAGCTGGAATCAGAGCCTCGTGGACCCCGACAACCGCCGGCCCGTGGAGTACGCGGCGCTGAACCGGACGCTGGGCCGCCTGGAACGTGGCGAGGGCAGCCTGGCCCTGGCCCGGCGGCTGCTGGACTCCTTCGAGGACGGCAGCGTGAAGGTCCTGGTGACCCGCGCGGCCCTGGCGGCCCGCGCCGCGCACCCGGAGCTGCTCAGGGAAGGAACGTACCAGCCGCTGGACGGGGGGCGCCACGTGCTGGCCTTCGCGCGGCAGCGCGGCCACGAGCGGCTGGTGACGGTCGCGCCGCGCCTCACGTTCACCCTCACCCGGGAGCGCACGCCCTGGGCGACGGGTGAGGTGTGGGGCACGCGGCAGGTGACGCTGCCCGCCGGGACGTACACGAACCTCCTGACCGGGGAGCGGCTGCGCGCGCGGGGTAGCAGGACGCCGCTGGCGAAGGTGCTGGAGGACTTCCCGCTGGCGCTCCTGCGCCGCGACTAGGCGGCGGGGCCTGCCCCAGCCGCCCCCGCCGCGCCGGGGTGAACGCGCCTTCACCACCTGCGGGAACTTCCGCGCGCCGCACCCCGTACTCTGGGGTGTATGCAGACCTACCCCACCACTGCCCGTTCGGCTGATGTCGTGCGGACGTTCATGGCCCGCACCTATTCCTGGATGGCGGCGGGCCTCGCGCTGACCGCCGGGGTCGCCTACCTGACCTCCACCAATGACGCCCTGATGCTGCAGGTGATGCAGCTGCGCCTCCCGCTGATCCTGGCGCAGCTGGCGCTGGTGTTCGTCCTGAGCCTGTTCGCGCAGCGCCTGAACAGCGCCGTGGCGGGCGCGCTGTTCATCGCGTACGCCGCGCTGACCGGCCTGACCTTCTCCGCGCTGCTGCTGGTGTACTCGCAGAGTGCGGTGACGGCCGCGTTTGTCTCCACGGCAGGCACCTTCGCGCTGATGAGCGTGGCGGGCTTCGTGATCAAGCGGGACCTGAGCGCCATGGGCCGCTTCTTCATGTTCGCCCTGATCGGCCTGTTCGTCGCGATGATCGTGAACCTGTTCATCGCCAGCGGCCCGCTCACGCTCATCATCAGCGTGGTGGGCGTGCTGCTTTTCGCGGGCCTGACTGCCTACGACACGCAGATGCTGCGCAACCTCGCGCTGAGTGGCGTGCAGGGGGAGATGGCCGAGCGGGCCGCCATCAACGGCGCGCTGGCGCTGTACCTGGACTTCGTGAACATGTTCCTGTTCATCCTGCGCCTGTTCGGTGGCAGCCGCGACTGAACGCCCTTTGAGGACAGCGCCCCGACCGGAGCTCCGGTCGGGGCGTTTCCTGCCCTGCAGGTCTACTTCACGTACAGCGTCCTGACGTACGCGCTGGACAGGTTGGCGTCCCCGCGCAGCGCGGCGTACGGCAGGGTGACAGTTTCGGCGCAGGCCGCCACGACGTGCGGCAGGCCGGACGGGGTGAGGTTCAGGCCCTGCGCACTCAGGTGCGCCGTGAAGTCCAGCGTCGTCTCGCGCAGCACGGTCAGGCATTCGGCGTCCACGGCGCCCCTGGCGGCGTTCAGGTACAGCGTATTCTGCCGCGCGGCGCTGAGTTTTGGGAACAGCGTGGTCAGCGGCACCGCGCGGCCCGTGGCGCGGTCCAGGATGACACCCTGCGTCCAGTTGTCGGGGTGCGCGCCGCCGCAGTAGTAGTCCACGTCCTCGCGCAGGCTGAGGAGGCGCGCGTTCAGCAGCGTGACCTGCACGTTCGCGTTGTACCCCTCCTGCGGGTCGCGCTGGGCGTCCTCGGGCAGCGTGGCGCGGCAGTCCAGGGCGTCCGCGGCGTGCCGCAGCTGCCGGTCCTGCAAGGCGGCGTTCAGGGCGGCGCTGGCGCCGGGCACGCGCGGGTAGCGCACGCCGGACAACGGCTCGCGGACGCTGCGGCCGTCTGCGGCCGTCACCCAGGGCCGGTTCAGTTTCAGGAACGTCAGGGGGTGGTCGCGCCGCAGGACGCTCAGGCCCGGCGACAGCGGCAGCCGAAGGGGCAGGCGCGTGGCGTCCAGTGGGGTCAGGACCACCTCCTGCGGGCCCTGCGCGCCGGGCGCCTGCCAGGTGCCCTTCAGGCTGGTCCCGGAGGGCATCAGGGTAAAGCAGCCGGTCACGACCGGGTCGCTGCCCAGCGTGCGGCGCACGCTCTCCTGCAACACCAGCTGGTTCCCCGCGTGCCCCGCTTCGAGCAGCAGGTCCAGGCTGCGGCCCTCGTAGAAGTACAGGGACTCCCCTTTCGGGTCGAGGCTCAGGGCGACGGGCAAAGAACCCAGCGTGCCGCGGTACGTGCCGCCGCGCGCCCAGTCCGGCAGGCCCGGCGCGGCGCCGCAGCTGGCCGCCTGTGCGCCCGCGGAGAGAAGCATGCACGCCGCCGTGAGAAACCACTTCATGCGCGCAGCGTACACCGTCAGCCCTGCGGACCCTCCCACACGCCGTCTCCACGGGCGTCCATGGTGCCGGTGCGCAGCAGCTTCGCCTCGCCGTTCCCGAAGGGCGTGTGCGTGCAGGCCCAGGTGACGGCCGCCTCGACGTCGTACGCGGCGGCCTGGAAACTCACGTGCCAGTCGCGGCCCGCGCGGGTCAGCAGCGTCCAGCGGGCACGGGGATCGCCGTCCACCTGATCACTGACCGAGCCGGTATTCACGAGGAGGGTGTCGCCCACGCGGGTCATGCCGGCGCGGTGCGTGTGCCCGCACAGCACCACCTCCACCCCCAGCGGTTCAAGCGCGCTGCGCAGACTGCGGGGATCGCGGGCGCGGTAGTAGCCTGCGGGGTCCCACACCCACAGCAGGCTGTGCCAGGCGCTGTCCGGGGTGCCGTGGCACGCGAGGACCGCGCCGCCCAGCGCGCGCGCCGTCAGGGGCAGCGCCGCCACCCGCGCGAGCCGGGCGGGGTCGGTGTGGGCCGCCAGCCACGCGCCGTACTGCTGCGACAGCGGCGAGCGCCGCCCGCCGGGCCAGAGTTTCTCCTCGTTGTTGCCCCGGACTTCCACGGCGCCTTGCTCGGCCAGCTGCGCCTGGAGGTCCAGCGCGCGGGCGGGGTCGGCGCTGCCCTCGGCCTGATCGCCGAGGTTCACAATCAGGTCCGGCGCGGCGGCGCGGACTTCCCTGAGCACGGCGCTGAGCGCGAAGGCATTTCCGTGGACGTCACTGATCACCGCGACCCTCATCACTGCGCAGCGTACCGTCCCGCCGGGGTGAGGCGTGTCCGCGACGTTGCGCGGCCCTTCTGACATGATGATCCCATGCGACGACTCGTTCCGCTGGCCTGCGCCCTGCTCCTCGGTTCCGCGCTGGCGGACACGGCCGAAGGGACTTACGATGTGCGGCGCTACCTGCGGGACGGCCAGGTGGAAACCTCGACGCTGCGCGTGACCGTCAGCGGCAAGGGCCTGACCTTCGACTGGGACGGCGGCAAAGTCACCGGGCTGGGCCTGCGGGTGGGTGACGCCGTGGCCGTCGCGTACGGGAACCCCGACTGCGGGATCGCCCTGTACGAGCAACAAGGCAATGTGTTCAGCGGCGTCTGGACGTACAGTGGCCAGGCCACGGGAACCGAGACGTTCACCTGGGACGGCCTGAAGTCCGCGCGGGTGGCGGTCAGGGGTCAGAATCCGGACGGCAGCACGTACACCGGGGAACTCCTGCTGCCGCTGGATCAGGGCGCCAGTCTGCCCCGGTGGAAGATCGGGACGGAGGTGACGGACGGCGCGGGCCTGCTGGAGGACGGTCTGTTCGCCGTGGCGTTCGGCAGTGAGCGGTGCAACGTGGCCCTGTACAGCGTGATCGAACTCACCGGGCAGCTGCTCGGAACGTTCTTCCAGGTCACCGTCACGGACACGCTGCCCGAGCGGGTGGCGGAAATTGCCGTCCGCCGCTGACCTGGCCCGCGGCGCGCCGGTCGTGGTGCGCGCCCGCAGGCCCGCCGACCTGAGCACATTGGTGCAAGTGCTGCGGGACGTGCACGGCGCGGTGGGCTACCCGTCGGTGTGGCCGGACGATCCCGCCGCGTTCGTCGCCGGTCCAGGCGGGGAAACCGCCGAGGCGTGGGTGGCCGAGCGGGCAGGGCAGGTGGTGGGTCAGGTGCTGCTGGCCCCGCTGCCGGACCCCCACCCGGACTGGGCGGTGAGGGCGGATCTGCCGGCCGGGACGCTGGAGGTCAAGCGGCTGTTCGTCTACCCCGGTGCGCAGCGGAGTGGCGCGGCGCGCGCCCTGCTGACGCACGTGCTGCGCGAGGTGCAGGCGCGGGATGTGGGGGCGGCACTTCAGGTGAACGAGCACAGCGCTCCCGCCGTGCGCCTGTACGAACGCGGAGGCTGGCGGTTCCGGACGCGCACGCGGGCCGCCTGGACCGACCCGGACGGCACCCACCCCTGGGTGCGGGTGTACACCTCGCCGGGCACTTGAGGCCCTCTTCACAGATCAAGTTCCGTTCACGGCACCCGGCGGTTTCTCGTGCGGGCAGCTGGCACGCTGAAGCCATGCCGGACAAAGACGACAAGAACAGTGGGCACACCAGCCAGCCGCAGCAGTACGACCGCACCGAGAAGGAAGTGCAGGACATCGCGGACGGGCACGACGCGTCACTGAAGAGCGCCAATGACCGCGAGGCCAAGGCGCCGCGCAACACCCACGACGGGCTGAGCGACAAGGAACTTCAGGACCGCGAGGATGCCCGCAACGTTCCTGCCAGTCACGGCTGATCCTCAGCAGCACAACTGAACCCCAGGGGAGCCCCGCAGCGGCTCCCTTTTTTCCCGCCTGGCCCCGCAGGTCCGGCGTACCCTCTGCTGGTGGCTTCCTCTCCTGTTTCCTACCGGCCCGGCGTGGGCGCGCTGCTGCTCTCGGCACTGTTTGTCACGGCGGGAACGCTTCACTTCGTGACCCCCACTTTTTTTGACCGGATCGTGCCCCCGTGGGTGCCCATGACGCCCCGGCAGGCCACGGTGATCAGCGGCGCGGCCGAACTCCTCGGCGGCCTGGGGCTGCTGCACCCGGGGACCCGCCCGGCCGCGCATTGGGGCCTGATCGTCCTGCTGGTCGCGGTATTCCCGGCGAACCTCTGGATGGCGCAGGATCCGCCGCGCTTCCACGTGAGTCCGCTGGTGGCGTGGGGACGGCTGCCGCTGCAACCGCTGCTGATCTGGGCGGTGTGGCGCGCAGGCCGCCGCTCCCCCGGGTCCCGCTGAGCACGCACCCGCGGGGCCTGGGGGGGCAGGCTCCTGGGCTATGAGGCCCGGCCGCGCGGGACGCCGACGCGCGGCAGCACCCAGCGGTCCAGGCCCAGCCAGCCCGCCACCCGCCAGCCCAGCACCAGCCACGTGGCCAGGATGAACAGCAGCGGGTTGCTGCTGACCGCGCCCGCCAGCAGGAAGTTGGCGTTCAGGAACCCTCCCAGGAACGCCGCGGCGCCCGTGAACAGGCCCAGGATCAGGGCAGCCCCCACGGTCAGCTCCCCGAACGTCACGAGGTGCGAGAACAGCGCCGCGTTCGGCAGGGCCACCTGCTCAATGAACCACGCGTACCCGCGCGTCACGTCCGGGTGATCCCCGCCCGTCCTGGCCAGCGCGCCGTTCAGGAATCCGCTGACCGCGCCGCCCGCGTCCGCGCCGATCCAGCCGCCGCCCGTGACCTTGTGCCAGCCGGCCAGCCACCACTGGACGCCCACGTAGATGCGCAGCAGCGCCCACAGGGGGGTCAGGCGGGTGTCGGCGAACAGCAGGTGGGACAGGCGGCCTTCCGGGACGGTGTGTGCCGCGCTGGGCGTGGTGGGGGTGCTCAGGATGGTGCTCATCTCTGCCTCCCGGCGGTCCGGGAACGAGGGGACCGCGCGGCCCTCAGGGTGCGCGGCGGCCATTACCGGCGCATTACGTCAGGGGCGCGCGAACACCTGCGTCCAGTACCGCGTGAATTTCGTGCCTGGGCGGTTGACGTAGCTGAGCCCGACCAGCGTGAAGTCCCCCATGATGTTGCGGCAGTGGCCGGGGCTACGCAGCCAGGCGTCCACGACCTCCTTCGGGGTCTGCTGTCCGGCGGCGATGTTCTCGGCGACACTGCCGGGGTTCAGGCCGGCGGCCTGCACGCGGCGCATGGGGCTGCTGCCGTCCAGGGCGCTGGTGTGATCGAAGTAACCGTACAGGGCCATGCCGCTCGACTGGGCCTGCGCCGCCAGGTCGAGGGTCGGGTTGCCCTTCAGGGGGGGCAGGGCGGGCCCACCGGGGCGTTTGGCGTCGCAGTTCCAGCCCTGGGCGCGGGCCTGGTTGGTCAGGCGCAGCACCTCGCTGTCAAAGGCGGGGCTGGCGGTCAGGGCGGCGGCCGTCAGGGTCAGTTGGCGCTGCACCGTCTGCCCGGCGCTGGTGGTGCCCTGAGCGGTGACGGTGTTGCTGCCGCTGTTCAGGCGCTGCGGGCCGGTGACCTCGCGCCCGTTCAGCAGCAGGCGCACCGGGCCCGGGCGGTACAGGACGCTGCCCAGGCCACTCAGGCGGACGGTGCCGTCTGCGGCGTGCAGGACTGTGAGGTCGGCGTGTTCGGCGCCGCTGCTGCGGACACTCATGGAAATCTCGGTGCGGCTGACGGTCCGGCCCTGGCTGTCCAGCAGGGACACCTGAATCTGGTAGGTGCCGGGCCGGTAGTAGGTGTACGCGACCTGCTCGCCGGTGCTGGTGCCGCCGTCGCCGAAGGTCCAGGTGACGCTGTGCCCGGCGGGCGCGGCGGCGTTCAGCGTGATGGTCAGCGGGGCGAGGTGATCGCCGCTGACGCTGTACCCGACGCGGAAGAGGGTGCCGCTCTGGGCGGCCGCGGCCGACAGCGCCGCGGCGAGCAGGAGGGTCAGGGTGCGGCGAAGCGGCGCGGCAGACACACCCTGAGATTAAGGGATGCTTAACCCCTGGCGCTGTGAAGTCACCCCGAAGATCAGGTGCCCGTCAGGTTGCCCCGTGGGTCCGGGGCGGACACGTGCGGCGACGCCTGCCCGAAGGTCAGGGTGATCAGCAGGCCACCGCCGGGCGCGTGCGTGAGCATCACGTCTCCCCCGTGCGCGCGGGCGTAGCGGCGCACCAGCGGCAGCCCCAGGCCGCTGCCGGGGCCCAGGCTGCGCGGACCGCGCTCATAGGGCAGGAAGACCCGGCCCCGCACCTCGTCACTCATCCCGGGCCCGTGATCACGGACCTGCACGCGCGGCGGGCCGCCGGGGGCGTCCAGCGTGAGTTCCACCGTACCTTCGGTGTACTTCACGGCATTCTCCACGAGGTTCTCCAGCATCTGCCGCACGCGGTTGGGATCCACCGGCCACACCAGGGGCTGCGGGGGGGCCGTGACGTGCACCCGGCTGGAGGAAAAGCGGCGGACCAGGTCGCCCAGGTCCGTGGGTTGCACGCGCAGCGTCACGTCCAGGTACAGGTCGTTCAGGCGGGTCAGGTCGGCGCGGCTGGCGAGCTGCGCGGCACTGTCCTCGATCTGCGTGAGCAGGCGCTGCTGCGCCGCCGGGTTCTGCGCGGACCGCAGGGCGTCCGCGGCCAGCAGCAGCGCCTGGAGGGGCCGGCGCATCTCGTGGCTGGCGAGCTTCAGGGCGTCCCGCTGGCGTTCCTCGCGGGTGTGGGCGCGCAGCACGTCGGCGCGCCAGAGCAGCAGGGCGCGCAGCGTCAGGAGGAGGCTCAGCAGGCCGGCGAAGATCGCGCTGGCAATCAGCGCGCGCCGCAACTCCAGAAAGGCGAGCTGGTAGGCCTCGCCCTGCGCGGCTCCGTAGTCCCGGGCGATGTTGTTCAGGCCGAAGGCGTCCTGAATGGCGCGGCGCAGGCCCGCGCTGCTGCGCGCTTCCAGGCCGCGCTGCACGTTCAGCAGCCGGAAGTCATCCTGCGCCTCGATGTCATTCAGGTACGCGAACTGCGCGCGGTTGCGGGCACTGCCCAGCGCGCGCTCAAAGCTGGCTTCGCGCGCGGCGGCGTTCACGGCTGGGTCCAGCAGGTCCGCGCGGTACTGCAGGAGGTCCTGCACGAGGCCCTGGTAGGCGTAGGGTCGCACGCCTAGGCCGTTGCGCAGCAGGGCGCGGTAGGCGGGCTGCGTGGCCAGGGCCAGGAGGGTCACGGTGGCCAGCAGGGGCAGCAGCGCCAGCAGGAGTTCGCGCATCAGGGTGCGCCGCTGGACGCGGGTGGGAACCGTCATTTCACCGGGGTGATGCGCTCGGCGAACCACACCCAGGCGGCGCTGTACGCGGCGCTGTGGTAGCGGGCAGGCTGCGGGGGCAGCACGACGGTCAGCGGCCCTTTCGCCTCGGGCGAGATGGGCCGGTTGTCGGCGCTGTAGGCCAGCATGATGGGGTCATTCATGTAATCCCGCGCCAGGACGGTCGTGAAGTACCCGTTCGAGGCGTACACGCGCAGGTCACGTCCGGCGAACCCCCCACGGACAGCCAGGTCGCGCAGCGTGACCCCCTGGTACGTGAAGGTCCGCTGCAGCTGGCGGTGCAGGGTGGCGTAGCGCACGGCGGGCAGCGCCTGAAGCTGTTTCAGGGTCAGCCGGATGGGCCCGGCCGGACCGGCAAGCTCCAGCAGGGTCGCCTCGCCTGGCGCGCGGGGCGGCGCAGGACGCGGGCCGTGCGCGTACGTGAAGGCCGGCCAGCTGGCCGGGGCGCCCTGACCGGGCTGCGCCAGGCCCAGGAGCAGCAGGACGCTCAGGGTGGCCTTGAGGGCAGGGGCGCGCCGGGTCACGCCGTGATTGTAGGCGGGGATGCGCCCGCGCTCAAGGAAGGCAGCGCCGGCATGTGAAGGGTCTGAGAGGAGCCGCGTGAACCCGTGGGCCGGGCGTCAGGCTCAGGTCACGCTCGGGGGGCACAGTGGTCTTCATGAAGACAAAACTGTTCCTGACTGTGCTGAGCGCCACGCTGGGTCTGGGTGGTCCGGCCCTGGCCGCCCCGACCCTGAGTGCGCAGAGCATCATCGTCAATCCGGTCGCCACTGACCTGAGCGTGAAGGTCTGGACGGACCGTGACAGCAGTGGTGCGGGCACGCCGTCCTACCGCCCGGGCGACAAGATCAGGCTGTTCACCAGCGTGAATCAGGACGCGTACGTGTATCTGTTCAACGTGGACCCGCAGGGACAGGTGGACCTAATCCTGCCCAACCGGTTCCAGGGGGGCGCGAACTTCCTGAAGGCGAACACGGTCAAGGCGTTCCCCAGTGCCGGTGATCCGTTCACGTTCGACATTGCCGCGCCGTACGGGGTGAACAAGGTGCTGGCCCTGGCCAGCCGCACGCCGCTGAATCTGGATCAGATCGCGTCGTTCAAGTCGCAGAACAGTTTCGCGAGTGTGACCGTGAGTGGTCAGGCGGGGCTGGCGCAGGCGCTGAGCATCGTGGTGACGCCGGTGCCGCAGAACAGCTGGGTGACGGACACGGCGTTCTACGCGGTGGCCGCGCCCACGGCCACGGCGGCCCCGCTGCGCACGGCCCCGGCTGCCGCACCCACGGCGGCGCAGCCTGCCCCGCGGACCGCGCAGGCCCTGTCGGTCACGGTGCAGCCTGCAAGCCCCTGGGGCAACGCGCGGGAGTGGAGCACGACCGTGGCGAACCAGGCGGATCTGCGCGCCCTGCATGACCGGTATGCTGCGTTCCTGCGTGCCGAGGGGTACACCCTGACCGAGCTGAAGAGCAAGCCCAGTGAGGTGCACAGTGAGTACCGCCGGGCCAACGGTGGTAAGGCGGAACTGACCGTGAAGCGCAAGGGCAACCGGGTGGAGATCAAGGTGGAGCGCCGCTGAGGCTGACAGCGGGCGGCACGTAAGAGCGCGGCACCGCTGGCAGGCTACAAGCAGCGGGAACAGCGGAGTGAGAGAAAGTCTCACTCCGCTGCTTTCTGTCATCGGCAGCGTCGGAGGAGCTGGAGTGTCGGGTGAGGCGGTCGTCCGGGCAGAGCAAGCCAATGTGGACAGGTTGTCTAGGTTTTTGTCCGGTCAGGTGGCCGGTACCCCTTGCGGGGGCTGGTGTACGGTCGTTTATGATTGGCAGGCACCAAAAATCTTGAAACCGGTTCCACGCCGTTGTGGAACCAGTCCCGGGGGTTTCGTATGAAACGTTCTGTCCTGGCCCGCGCTGGCGCGGGTGCGCTTTCGGCTGCTCTTCTTCTTTCCGCCTGCTCCTCCGCTCCGACGCCTGCCCAGGCTGGAACCGTTTCCAATGCGGGAACCGTCACGTCCCAGGCCATCAGTGGCACGAACATCGACGCCTGGCGGCAGCAGGTGATCTACCTCGTCATGCCCGACCGTTTCTCGAATGGAACTACTTCCAACGACGGGCTCGGCCAGCCCAACTGCCTCGACACCGCCAACGCCACCAAATTCCACGGCGGCGACCTCCAGGGCCTGCGCAACAAGCTGAGCTACATCCGCGACCTGGGCGCCACCACCCTCTGGACCACCCCCGTGTACAAGCAGGTGCCCATCGTCAACGGTAGCCAGTGCGGCTACCACGGCTACTGGCCCGACTACACCAACCCCAACGACACCGCCATCGAACCCAAACTGGGCACCAGCACCGACCTCAGCGGCCTGATCAGCGACCTGCACGCGGGCGGCCAGAAGTACATGATGGACATGGTCGTCAACCACGCCGGGTACGGCGCGCGCATCGTCAGCCAGAACCCCTCCTGGTTCCACAGCAACTGCACTGGCGACGAGGTGAACTGCCCACTGGCGGGCCTCCCCGACTTCCGGCAGGAAGACAGCACCGTCGCCACGTACCTGACCAACCTGTCCAAGACCTGGACCAGCACGTACGCCATCGACGGCATCCGCATGGACACCGTCAAGCACGCCCCCACCAGCTACTGGCAGAGCTCCTGGGTGCCCGGCGTGCTCGCCGCGCGGCCCAACACCTTCCTGCTGGGCGAGGTCTTCGATTCCGGCGACCTGAACAAGCTCAAGACCTACCTCGACGCGGGCTTCGACTCCACCTTCAACTTCCCGCTGCGTCAGGCCATGGTGGACTCGGTCGGCAAGGGCGGCAGCCTGGACACCCTGGCGACCCGCATGCAGTCCACGCTGACCACCTTCGGCCTGGACCGCACGCTGCTGCAGGTGAACCTGCTCGACAACCACGACGTGCCGCGCTTCGTGAACGAACCCGGCAGCGCCGTCGCCGAGGCCGAGATCCGCGCCCGCTACAGCAACGCGCTGGGCCTGCTGATGACCATGCCCGGCATCCCGCAGCTGTACTACGGCAACGAACTGGGTATGTACGGCGGCTCCGACCCCGACAACCGCCGCGACATGCCGGGCTGGGCCTGGACGGACACCGGCCGCAACGCCACGCAGGCGAACTTCGTGGCCGGCGGCGCGACCCCCAAGGTCACGTACGACCTCACCAAGAAACTCATCGCGGTCCGCAAGGGCAACGAGTCCCTCTGGAAGGGCAGCTACGCCGAGATGTGGCGCCCCAACGGCGGGCAGAACGTGTACGCCTTCTACCGCGGCAGCGGCGCCAACCGCGTCATCGTGCTCGTGAACACCTCGGCCAGCGCCGCCAGCGTGAACCTGGACATCCAGGGCAACACCGGCATCAGCGCGGCCGACAAGAGCGCCCTGACGAACGGCACGGTCTTCAACGACCTGCTCGCCGAGGGGGCGCCCAGCAGCGCGACCGTCACCAACGGCAAGCTGCCCGTCACGATCGGCGCGGGCAAGATGGGCATCTACCGCGCCGGGGCGACCGGCACCGGCGGGACCGGCGGCACGGCCGTGAGCGTCACCTTCCAGGTCAGCGCCAGCACGTACTTCGGGCAGGACGTGTACCTCGTGGGCGACCGCGCCGAGCTGGGCGCCTGGAACACCGCCTCCGCGCTGGCCATGACGCCCAGCGGCTGCTCGGGCAGCACCTGCACCTGGAAGACCACCGTCAGCCTGCCGCCCAGCGTGGCCGCGCAGTTCAAGTTCATCAAGAAACCCGGCGACAGCGGCGCCAGCGTCACCTGGGAAGGCGGCAGCAACCGCACCCTGACCACGCCCGCCTCGGGCAGCACCACATACAACGGCGGCACCTGGCAGTAAGCCCCACCCACGCAGCGAGAAGGCACCATGGGACGTTCCCGGGTGCCTTCTGCCTTACGTCAGCGCGCCTGGAATTCCCAGGTGTCCTCGGCCGTCTTCAGGATCAGCGTGCCGCCCTGCACGCTCAGGGTGGGGCGCTGATCGAACAGGGTCTGGAAGTCCACGCCGGGCTGGTCCGTGCAGGCCATCTTCGTGCCCACCAGTCCCCCGGTGAGTTCCACGCGGCCCGCCTGGACCGTGTACGCGCCGCCCACGGAGTTGCAGCCGTCACTGCCACCCAGTCGGCCGTCCTTGAAGCTCAGCGTGACGGGCCGCAGGGTGGGGCGCGGCGGCTGGCCGTTCAGCCGGGTCAGGGTGTACGTGGCCGCCGGGTCGGGCAGGGCGCTGCTGGGGGCGGCTGGGGCGGGCGTGCGGGTCAGGGTCAGCTGGCCGGTCTGGCCGCGCAGCACCAGCGCCGCGCCCTGGCGCTCGATGGTCAGCGGGGCGCGCAGCAGGGCCAGCAGGCGGTTTTCCGCTGCGCCGACCGTACCCGGGCACAGTCTGCGGGTGGAGGCCACCGTCCCGAATACCACCTGCTGCCCGACCAAGGCGCCCGAACCGGTCACGGTGTTGCAGCCGGCCAGTCCGGCGACCGTGACCTTTGCGCCGCTGAACGTGACGCGCAGGAGCGCCTGCCCCCGCTCGGGGCCCACTGGCCCCGGGGTCACGCGGGTCTGCCAGGTGCCGTCCAGGTCACTGTTGGGCGTCGCGGTGGGGCTGCTGGTCATGGGGCCTCCGGCGCGGGTGAAGGTCAGGCGGCCCGCCCCGCCGGTGAGCGTGAGGGTGTTCCCACTGACGTCCAGGCGGGTGGTGGTGCGCAGGAAGCGCAGGTAATCCTCGCGCAGGCTCAGGGCGGCGTCGGTGCAGCGCTCACTGCTGCCGCCCTGCACGCCGCGCAGCACGAGCGCCTGCCCCTTCACGGCGCCCTGACCCGTCAGGGGGCTGCACCCGGTACTGCCCGACACCGTCAGCGCGGCGCCACTGCCCGTCAGGCGCAGGGTCGGGCGGGTCAGGGCCGCGCCCGGCGTGATGACGGCCTGACCGGTGGGTTGCAGGTTGCGCAGCGTCCACGTGACGCTCTCTGCGGTGACCGGCGCGGCGCCCGGGGCCGAGGAGGGGGCAGCGGCCAGGGCCGCGAGGGTCAGGGTGGTCAGCAGGGCGCTCATGTTCCGGTTGTACCCCGCGCAGCTGACCGGCGGGTGATGATGGGGAGGCCGGACGGCCGCGCCGGGCAGCGCGTAGAATGCCCCAAACGCCCGTTAGGTTCGCTGCGGCTCTGCCGCGCAGGCCCTGGCGGGCACCGGAGGAATCATGGAAGACCGCCGAATTCGAGTGCTGATCGCCAAACCCGGCATGGACGGCCATGACCGGGGCGCGAAGGTCGTGGCGCGCGCCCTGCGCGACGCGGGCATGGAAGTCATCTACACCGGCCTGCGCCAGACGGCCGAGATGATCGTGAACGCCGCCGTGCAGGAGGACGTGGATGCCATCGGCCTGAGTGTCCTGTCCGGCGCGCACATGCATTACTTCCGCGAGGTGATGGGCCTGCTGCGCGCCCGTGGTGCCGAGGACATCATCGTGTTCGGGGGAGGCATCATCCCCGATCAGGACCTGCCCATCCTGAAGGACCTGGGCGTGGGCCGCGTGTTCACGCCGGGCGCCAGCACCGAGGACGCCGCCACGTACCTGCGCGGCGCCGTGCAGGCCCGCTGGCAGGCGCAGGGCGAGGCGTGACCCCAGCCGGTTGCCGTGCGTGACGTCGCCCGCCCCGCCGCGCTGAGCGGGGCCGCGCGACTGGCCCCGCTGTACGCGGCGCAGGCGCTGGCGACCGGCGCGACGACCGTCAGCACGGTGCTGGCCAGCCTGATCATGTCGGGTCTGGGCAGCGAGGCCCTGTCGGGGCTGCCCAGCACGCTGATTCAGGCGTCGGCGGCCACCTCGGCGGGGCTGTTCGGGGCGCTGATGCTGCGCCGGGGCCGCCGCCCGGGCCTGAGCCTGGCGTTCGCGCTGGGCACGGTGGGATCCCTGGTGGGTTTCCTGGGCGCCCGCGCGGGCCTCACGCCGCTGTTCCTGCTGGGTGCCATGCTGATGGGCGCCGCGCAGGGCGGCTACCAGCAGGCCCGTTACGCCGCGGCCGAGAGCGTCCCCGACGCGCGGCGCGGCACGGCGCTGGGCGCGCTGATGCTCATGAGCGTGCTGGGCTCGTTCGTGATGACGGGCTTCGCGCACCCCATCGAGTGGCTCGGGGCCGCGCTGGGCGCCACGCCGGAAGTCACGGGGTGGCTGGTGGGCGGCGCGCTGCTGGGCGTGGCCGCGCTGCTGATCCTGTCCTGGCAGCCCCTGACCGGTCCCGCCCAGGTCCGCCGTGAGCGCCTACCCCTGGCGGCCGCGTTCCAGATTCCTGGCGTGAAATCCACGGCGCTGGCGGTGGCGACCGCGCAGGGCCTGATGGTCACGCTGATGAGTCTCACGCCACTGCGCGCGCATCACATGGGCCTGGATCACGCCTCGATTGCCGCGCTGATCAGCGGGCACATTCTGGGCATGTTCGGGTTCGGCTGGCTGACCGGCCCGCTGATCGACCGGCTGGGCCTGCGCTTCGGCTACGTGAGCGGCGCGCTGCTCCTCGCGGCCGCGGCCCTAACGGCGCCCCTGACCGGTGAGGGGTGGCTGGCCGTCAGCATGTTCCTGCTGGGCCTGGGCTGGAATCTGGTGTTCGTGTCGGGCAGCAAGGCCCTGACCCGCTTCCCGGCGGCGCAGGGCGTGACGGACAGCCTGGGGTACGTCGCGGCGGGCCTGGGGACCCTGCTGGGCGGCGCGGTGATCGCGCGCGCGGGCTTCCCACCGCTGGCGATTACCTGCGCGGTGCTGGCGGCGCTGCCGCTGGTCAGCGCGTGGCGCGCCCGGCCCAGCCCGGCGTAACGCGGGGCAGAGGGGGCACCGGGGTTGACTTCCCTGGTGCCCCCTCCCCTTTCCCGGTTCAGGGGTTCGCGGCGCTGACGAAGGTGTCGTCGCCCGGCGTGGTGCTGCTCCGCCCGCCGTTCTGGTCGTAGCGCACACCGCTGTTCATGACGGTGCTCGCTCCGCTCAGTGTGTTGGCGGCGCTCACGGCCCCGGCGGGCGCGAAGGACTTGCTCCACAGGTACCAGCGGGGCGCGACGCTGTGCTTGCGGGCTACGCCGCTGGCGGGGTTCAGGTCGAACACGTACTCGGGGAAGATCTCGGTGCGGCTGATGAATTTCGCCATGGCCGTGTTGTTGTCGCCGCCCAGGTCGTTCACGTGGCTGGATTTGATCCACTCGACGGCCACGCCCTGCCCCTTGAGGCTCTGCGCGATGCGGGCGCTGCGCGCGGCGGGGTTCACGTCGGGGCTCAGGAACGCGTAGCTGTGCCCGTACCCGGCGCTGGCGGGCGTCCAGTACGGGTCGGCCAGCACCACGCGCTTTGGGCGCTTGGCGCTGCTCAGGCCCGTGTCGGCGTAGGCCTTGTCGGTCATGGCCAGAGCCATCTGCGCGCCCAGCGAGTGGCCCATGACGCGCACGCCCTCGGTTCCGGCGTACGTCCACTGGCTCAGGGCGCTTTTATAGGCCGTGTAGAACAGCTGCCCGGCACTGGCGGTGGGCATCCCAGCAGTCGAGTACGTGCCGCCCGGCGTGCGGTAGCGCATGTTGATGCTCTGGGTGCGGCCGTAGGTGTCCTGATACGTGTAGGTGGGCGTCCAGATCTTCGCCTGCGAGTGGTACGGCGCGCCCGCCGTGCCCTCGTCATCGGCGAGCTGAGTCCACTGGTACAGGGCGACGTTCCACCCGGCGTCGATCCAGGCGTCGGCGACGTTGCGGCTGGCCTCGCTGAAGTAGAAGTTGTCGCGCACGCCCGCGACGGTGCTGCCGTTCTGCCATCCGTGCACGAAGACCAGCACGGGCTTGGCGGGGTCGTAGTAGCCGGTCATGGCGGCGCCGTCACTGCGGGCCTTGCAGCCCACCCCGCCGAGGGAACCGGTTTCTCCCTTGCTGTACCAGTACAGGCCGGTGTCCAGTCCGCTCTGCCCGTACGGGAGGGCCAGCTGGGTGGGGCAGCTGGCCGCCTGGGCGCGCAGCGTGCCGGAGGTGCCTCCCTTGGCCGCCTCGGCGACGAGGGCCTCACTGAACCCGTCGGGCAGACCGGGCTGGGCCGCGCCAGGGCTGGTGGTGGGGACGGTAGGGGTGCCGCAGGCGGCCAGCAAGGCGGGGAGCAGGACAGGCAGGGCAGCAGAACGTCGGATCATGATGGGCCTCCGGGCAGGAAAGAATGCCGGAAACCGGTTTCCGGCTGGGCTGAGTTGTTGGTGCGACGACCACCGTACCCTCCCACTCCGGCGAAAAAAAGTCCTCCCGGTTCAAAAATTGACCGAGTCTAATATCTTGCTCAGGCTTCGCCTCATCCAGACCCCGGAGCAGCCGCGTTCAGTTCCCCACAGACACGCATCTGCCGGAAAAAGCAACGCCGGGACTCCAGTTCAGGAGTCCCGGCGCATCTGGCGGAACGGGAGGGATTCGAACCCTCGATAAGCTTGCACCTATACACGCTTTCCAGGCGTGCTCCTTCAACCACTCGGACACCGTTCCAGCGCACAGCAGAGTAGCGGCTTCGCGGGGGAAGTGCAAGCCGAGCCTCCACACCCCCCAAAGTAAACCCGGTGTAAGGCCACTGACCTATCATGCAAACGTGACCCTTTCTGCCGTGCTGACGGTTTTGTGTTCCTACCTGTTCGGGGCCATCCCCGCCGCCGCGTGGCTGGCCCGTACCCGCGGCGTGGACATCCGCACGGTCGGCAGCGGCAACAGCGGTGCCACCAATATCCAGCGGTCCCTGGGCAACGGCCCCGCCCTGGTCGTCGCCGCCTTCGACATCCTGAAAGGCGCCCTGGCCGTCCTGGCCGCCTACCAGCTGGACCTGGGCCTGGCCGTCATGGCCGCGTGCGGCGTGGCCGCCGTGCTGGGCCACAACTTCAGTCCGTTCCTGCGCTTCCGGGGCGGCAAGGGCGTCGCCACCACCTTCGGCGCGGTCGCCGCGCTGCTGCCCGTGGCAGGCGTGGCCTTCGCCCTGCTGTTCATCGCGACCGTGTGGCTGACCCGCTTCGTGTCGGCCGGCAGCATCCTGGCGTCCATCGCGGCGGCCTTCACGGCGTTCCTGGTCGGCCCCGAGTGGCTGGGCGCGGTCGTGACGGCCCTGGCGGCGCTGTTGACCTGGCAGCACCGGGACAACGTGGGCCGCCTGACCGCCGGGAATGAACGCCGCTTCGGCCAGAAAGCCTGACCCGAACCCCGACGCAGAGGGCAGACGCCGCAGCGTGCGGCGTCTGCCCTCTGCATTTGCGTGACCCGTACGCTATGCTGTCCGCGTCCCACAACCCATCCCCTCCTTCAGCCCGCGCGGGCGGGCACCCCCGAGGAACGCATGACGGCCAGGATTCGCGTGTACGGCAAGGAAGCCACCTTCACCCAGGGCCACTGGGCCTGCGACGACGAGAGCCTCCAGGCGATGCTCCAAGCGCTGGCCGACCCCCGCGCCGTCACCGAGGAACAGGAACGCACGCACGCCCTGTACGCCGCCGGACGCCTGGGCGGCCTGATCGCCACCGACTACGGCTGGGAAGCCGCGCCGCACCCCGAAGCGGAGATCAAGATGGAAGACTTCGCCCCCGCCCGGCAGCCGGAACGCGCCGGATGGCTGGGCTTTCTGCGCCGCCGCAAGTAACGCACCTGCGGCAATCCCGGCGTGCCCGCGCCCGTACCGTGAGGCCATGACCCGCTTGCTGCTTCTGACGGCCCTCCTGACCGTGCCAACCGCTCAGGCCCAGGCCGCTCCCACGCGCATCAGCCCGGCAGGCACGGCCCCGATCACGCTGGCGCATGTGGCGGTGACCGGCGCGGTCATCCAGAAGACCGGACACGACGGGTTCATGCTGAGCAGCCTGACCGATCCGGACTTCGTTTTCGCGTTCGTCACGAGCGCCGCGCCGAATCAGCCCATCCGCGACCTGAAGATCGTGGTGCCCCAGCAGGCCTTCAACGAGCCGCACCTGAGCCTGATGCAGGACCTGCTGGGCCGCGCCGGGCGCACCTGCCTGAACCTCAGCGGCGCGCAGGTCCGCGACCTGACGGGTTGGCTCGCCACGCAGGACCTTCAGCTCCGCACGTTCGGCACGCTGAGCGTCCGGCGAGACGGGGCGCTCAACATGAACTCGTTCACCTCCATGACGAGCATCACCCTGACCGTTCCCACCGCCGGACCCTGCGTCCATCAGGGCGTGGGCGGCGCCCCCGGGCGCGTCTGATTCCACGTCCGCCCGTTCCCCACGGTCCCTTCACGCTAGGCAGGTCACCTTGACCCCCATGCGGGCAGCCCCTACGCTGGGGCGCATGACCGTCATGACCACCATTACCCCGTGAGGGCGGTGTCGATTGACAGCCGCCCCGCGAGACACGCCGGGCGGTTTTTTCATTCAAGGAGACGAGCATGCGCGTAGCGATTGTCGGAGCGACCGGAGCGGTGGGCCACGAACTTCTCAAGGTGCTGGAAAGCAGCAGTCTCCAGTTCGACGAACTGCTCCTCTATGCCAGCCCGCGCAGCGCGGGCACGCAGCTGACCTTCAAGGGTCAGCCCCTGACCGTGCAGGTCACGCCCGAGGGCGCCATCGACGCGGACGTGATCCTCGCGTCGGCGGGCGGCAGCATCAGCAAAGCCCTGGCGCCCAAATGGGTGGAGGGCGGCGCGGTCGTGATCGACAACAGCAGCGCCTTCCGCTACGACGCCGACGTGCCGCTGGTCGTGCCCGAGGTGAACGGGGACACCGCGCTGGCCCACAAGGGCATCATCGCGAACCCGAACTGCACGACCGCGATTGCCGTGGTCGCCGTGGCGCCCATTCACCGCGCGTACGGCGTGAAACGCATGATCGTCAGCACGTACCAGGCGACCAGCGGCGCGGGTGCCAAGGGCATGGAGGAACTGCTCGAGCAGACTCGCGCGGAACTGAACGGTGAGCAGGCGCAGGCCAGTGTGTTCGCGCACCCCATCCCGTTCAACGTCATCCCGCACATCGATTCCTTCCAGGACAACGGGTACACCAAGGAGGAAATGAAGGTCGCGTGGGAGACCCGCAAGATCATCGGGGACGACAGCCTGAAGATCAGCTGCACCGCCGTGCGCATCCCCACCCTGCGCACCCACAGCGAGGCGATTACCCTGGAACTCGAACGCCACGCCACGCCCGACGCCGTGCGTGACCTGCTATCCGGGGCCGCCGGGGTCGAGGTGCGCGACAACCCTGAGGGCAAGATTTACCCGATGCCCCTGACCGCCAGCGGCAAGTACGACGTCGAGGTGGGCCGCATCCGCGAGTCCCTGGTGTTCGACGGCGGCATCGACCTGTTCGTCGCGGGCGACCAGCTCCTGAAAGGCGCAGCGCTGAACGCCGTGCAGATCGCCGAGTACCTCCAGCAGAAAGGCGCGCTGAAGGCCAAACAGCGGGCGTAACCGGATCATGGGAGGTGGGGTGTGAGCTGTGGGCCTGCACCCCGCCCTTTTTCGTGCGCCCTCCCCACATCCCACGACCGACAACCCACCACTGGCAGGTCTGCTTGACCACCCCCGGCCTCGCGTCTAGTCTGGGCGGCATGAGCGTGCAGATCTCCCCCACCATCCGGATCGGTGCGGGCCTGCCCGTGCTCCCGCCACCCTCCGGGGTGTGACGCTGCCACTTCTGGTTGTTGCCGCCCGGCCCTGAGCTGGGCGCGCCGTCACATCGCATCAGTCCGACCTCGCCTGCTGTCGCGCGGCGCGGGTCGTGATTCACCCCTAGGGGGGGCACCACATGAAATTGAGTGAGAGTCTGTTCCGCACGTGGCGTGAAACACCGGAGGGCGCCGAGACGCGCGGGATTCAGCACCTGCTGCGCGCCGGGTACGTGCGCCGGGTGGGGAGTGGCCTATACGCGCACCTGCCGCTGATGACCCGCGTGATGCAGAGGCTGGAGGCCCTGATCCGTGAGGAGTTGGAGGGCGTGTCGCAGGAGGTGAGCTTCCCGGTACTCCAGCCGCGGGCGCTGTGGGAGGCGTCCGGGCGCTGGGAGGCGCTCGCGGTGGCGGAGGGGATCATGTTCACGGTGACGGACCGCTCGGGGCGGGCGCACGCGCTGGGCCCGACGCATGAGGAGGTCGCGCTGGACGTGGTGGGCGGGCTGGTGCGCAGTTACCGGGATCTGCCGGTCAGCGTGTACCAGTTCGGGCGGAAGTTCCGGGATGAGTTGCGCCCACGTTTTGGGCTGCTGCGGACGCGGGAGTTCGTGATGAAGGACGCGTACTCCTTCCACGCGGACGGCGCGAGCCTGGAGGAACACTTCGAGGCGATGAGCGGCGTGTACGGGCGGGTGCTGTCGCGGCTGGGCGTGGCGTGGCGGGCGGTGCAGGCGGACAGCGGGAACATCGGCGGGGCCGAAAGCCGCGAGTTCATGGTCCTGAGTGACGTGGGTGAGGACGAGGTGCTGTTCACCCCGGACGGGCAGTACGCGGCGAACGCCGAGCGGGCGGCGTCGCGGGCCTCGGTGGCGCCCCCGAGTCCGTTCACGGGCCTCGCGCGGCAGCGCACGCCGGGCACGGCGACGGTCGCCGGGGCGTGCGCGGCACTGGGCTGCGACGCGGCGCACATGCTGAAGAACGTCCTGTACGACGCCGTGTTCCTGCGGGCGGGGCGGCGGGTGCTGCGGCCGGTGCTGGTCAGTCTGCGCGGGGATCACAGCGTGAACCCGGTGAAGCTGTGGAACGCCGTGCAGGCCCGCGTGGACGGGGAACTGGTGGGGTTGGAGGTCGCGCAGCCGGACGCCTGGGCGGCGGGGGCGCTGCCGCTGGGGTACCTCGCGCCGGACCTGCCGGACAGCGCGATTGCGGCGCGGGAGGACGTGGTGGGATCGTTCCTGCGGCTGTGCGACCCGGCGGGCGCGGCGCTGCGGGACTTCACGACCGGCGCAAACGAGACTGACTGGCACGTCACGGGCGCCAACTGGGGTACGCAGTACGCCCTACCGGAAGAGGTGGACGTGCGGCAAGCCCGCGCGGGCGAGGCCGCGCTGCACGACGACACGCAGATCCTCGGGTCGGCGCGGGGGATCGAGGTGGGGCACGTGTTCCAGCTGGGCACCCGGTACTCGGCGGCGATGAACGCGACGTTCACCGCAGCGGACGGCAGCGAACGGCCGTTCCAGATGGGCTGCTACGGGATTGGCGTGTCGCGGCTGGCGCAGGCCGTCGCCGAGCAGTTGTCCGACGAGCGGGGGCTGGTCTGGCCGGACGCCATCACGCCGTTTCACGCGCACCTGATCGTGGTGGACGTCCGGAATGAGGGGCAGCAGGTGGCGGCCCGGAGCGTGTACGCTGCGATTCGTGCCGTGGGGTTGACCGCCCTGCTCGACGACCGGGACGAACGCGCCGGAGCGAAGTTCGCGGACGCGGACCTGCTGGGCGTCCCGTACCGCGTGACGCTGGGCCGCACCCTCGAACGCGGCGAGGTGGAGGTGAAGGATCGCCGCAGCGGCGAGACGGTCACCCTCCCGCTGGCTGAGGTGGCGGGCTGGCTGCGCGCCCGCTTCCGTTAACGGGCTGGTCCGGCAGTCGGTCCGCAGCGTCCAGCTTTGCGGAGGGGCCGATCTCACGCGCCTCCACTCTGCTTCCCTCTGCGGTCCGGTGGCGGTCTCTCGCTCCGCTCGGTTCAGGAAGACTGAGCGTCAGTCTCCCGGAACACCGCTGGGAGGACGTCCCGCAGGTCGCGGAGCGTGGCGTCCGGCACCTCGCCGCGCAGGGGGTGGGTGGTGGGCAACCACGCGGCGCGCAGTCCGACCGCCTGCGGTCCGGCGATGTCGTTGCGGGGCGAGTCGCCCACGAACCACGCCTGATCCGCGCGGACACCCAGGCGGTCCAGCGCCAGCCGGTAGATGGCCGGGTCGGGTTTGCTCAGGCCCACGGCCTTGCTGATCATAAGGTCGTCGATCAGGCCGGTCAGGCCGCACACGTCCACGCAGGTGCGCTGGAGGTTCTCCCAGCCGTTCGTGACGACCCCCACCCGCACCCCACGCGCACGCAGTTCGCGCAGGACGGCGTGCGCGTGGGCCATCGGCACGGCGTGCTGGACGTGGCCCGCGTAAGTGCCCAGCAGGGTGCGCGGGTCATGCGGCAGCGCGAACTCTTGCACGAGCTGCAGGATGACCTCCGCCTTCGGGCGGTAGCCGTGATCCTCCAACGCCAGGAAGCGCTCGGCGTACCCGTCCGGGAGCCCGAACTGCCGGACGTGCCCGGCCAGCCACGCGCGCAGCGTGACGGCCCGGTCGTGTAAGGTGCCGTCCAGATCGAACAGCACCGCCCGCAGCCTCACCCGCGCACCTTACTCGTCGTGCGGTTCAGGATCACGGGCCACCTCTTCCCCGTCCTCGGGGCTCTTGTGGAACGCCGCGCCCAGGGCATGCACCGCCGCGTGGATGAGGCGCGTGTTGATCACCTGCGCCGCGTGCATGCCTGCCGCCGCCGCCTGCACCACGTACTGCGGCGCGCCCGTCATGTCCCCAATGGCGAACACGCCCGGGAGGCTGGTTTCCTGATTGCCGTCCACGGTCACGCGGCCCTTCCCGTCCAGCGTGCAGCCCAGCGCGGCGGGCAGGTGGCTGCCGCCCTGCTGCTCGGGCGCGAGGAACACCGCGTCCACTTGAAGGGGCGGGGCACCCACGAACGACACGCACACCGGGGCGTCCTCCAGAGGGCCGCCACTCACGCGGCGCACCGGCTGCGTGCGGACGGTGACCCCTACCCGTTCCAGGTCGAGCGCCTGCTCGGGCGTCAGGCAAGGCTCGCCGTCGCACAGCAGGGTCACGCGGTCCGACCAGGCCCGCACCGTCAGAGCGAGGTGATGCGCCGACTGCCCCGACCCGTACACCGCCAGGGCGCGGCCCTCGTGCTCCCAGCCGTCGCAGTACGGGCAGTGAAATACGCCCTGCCCCCAGCGTTCCCGCAGGCCCGGTACCGGCGGCAGGATGTCCCGCACGCCCGTCGCGAACACCAGCACGCGCGTGCGCTGCCACGCGTCCCCCACGCGCACGTCGAAACACTCGCCCACGCGGCGGACCTCACGCGCGTGATCCTCACGGACCGTCACGTCGTACGGTTCCAGATCCGCCAGGGCCGCCGCCTTCAGTTCCTGGGGGCTGATCCCGTCGCGGGTCAGGAGGCCGTGCCCCGCCGACACGCTCGCGTTACGGGGCGGCCCGCCGTCCAGCAGCAGCACCCGCCGCCGCGAGCGACCCAGCGTCAGCGCCGCACTCAGACCCGCCGGGCCCGCGCCCACGATCAGCACGTCCCACAGGCCCGGCACGACCTCCCCGGCATGCGGCGCCGGGACATCCACGGCGCTCACTGCGGGCCGGGGCGGACGCTCAGGTCCGGCAGCAGCGCGTCCCGGGGCGCGTTCAGCGCGAACGCGATCAGGGCCGCCACCGACTCCGGCTGCACGAACGCCTCCGGGGTGTACGGCGCGCCCTCCTGCGACCGCACCTTCTCCTGCATGGGCGTCGCTGTGCGGCCCGGGTACACGCTCGTGACCCGCACCCCATGCGCGGCCTCCTCCTCACGCAGCGCGTCCGCCAGGGCCTTCAGGGCGAACTTGCTTGCCGCGTAACTGCCCCAGCCCGCGTTCGCGCGCAGGCCCGCACCGCTGTTCACGAACACCACCGTGCCCCGCTCTGCGCGCACGCGCGGCAGCAGCAGGCGCGTCAGTTCCGCCGGGGCGACCACGTTCACCGCCAGCGTGTGCGACCACACCGCGTGATCCTGCTCCACCACCGCGCCCAGCTCCACCACCCCGGCGTTGTGCACCACGTTCGACACGCGCCCCAGCCCCACCAGCGCCGCCTCGAAGGACTCGGGTCGGGTCAGGTCCAGCACCAGCGGCGTGCCCCCCACCTCCGCGCACAGGGCCTCCAGCGCCCCCACGTTCCGGCCCGACAGGATCAGGTCATGCCCCGGCGCCAGCTCCCGCGCCAGCGCCGCCCCAATCCCACCCGCCGCACCCGTCACCACCGTCACCGGACGAACACTCATGGCCCGACGGTAGCAGGGCCGCAGGACGTGAGGTGGGGGTCGCAGGAAACGGTGAAGAGGCGCCGCCTCTATCCCAGCTGCGGGTACACCGTGGCGCGCTTGACGCGGCCGTACGCGAAGCTGGTGTCGATGGAGGCGATGCCGGGCACGGCGTGCAGTTCGCGCCGCACGAACGCCTCGTACGCCTTCAGGTCAGGGACGAGGACGCGCAGGAGGTAGTCGGCTTCGCCGGTCATGACGTAACAGTCGAGCACGGCGTCCATGCGGGCAATGGCGTCCTCGAACGCGCGGATGCTGGCGGTCGTGTGCAGCTGGAGCCGCACCCGCACGAACGCCGTGACGGTCAGCCCGTACGCCTCCTCGTCCACCAGGGCGGTGTAGCCCTGGATGACGCCGGAGTCCTCCAGCTGCCGCACGCGCCGCAGGCACGGCGACGGAGAAAGGTGCACCTGATCCGCGAGATCCTGGTTGCTGATCCGCCCGTTCGCCTGCAAAGCAGCGAGGATGCGGCGATCACGGTCGTCCATGGGCGGATTGTGGCAGATTCTGCCCCTGATCCAGCCCAGCACGGCAGGTTTTGGCAGCTTCTGACCATTCCAGGGCGGCACCCGCCTGCGGCCTGAGGATGCAGGGGTGAGTCAACCGAACCCCACGTTCCTGCGGGCCGCCGGGCGCGCCCGGCCCGCCCCGGCCCTGCTCGGCTGGACCGCCCTGGCCGTCACGGTGCTCATCTGGGCGGCGTTCGCGCTGACCATCCGCGCCATCGGGCACTCGCCCCTGACGCCGGGTGATGTGGCCCTGATCCGCTTCCTGATTCCCGCCGCGCTGCTGCTGCCGCTGCTGCCCTCGCGCCTGCCCGCGCTACGGCGCGTTCCCCCCCACGCGGCGCTGATGATCACGGCCGGGGCGGGCCTGCCGTTCTTCCTGATCGCCGCCGCCGGGGGCGCCAGCACCTCCGCCGCGCACGTCAGCGCCCTGGTCGCGGGCACCACCCCACTGTCCGTCGTACTGGTCGGCGCCCTGCTGTTCCGCGACCGCGTGACCACCGCGCAGTGGCCCGGACTGGGCCTGATCCTCCTCGGCGTTGTCCTGCTGGTCGCCGGGCTGGGCACGGTCGGCGCCTCTCCCCTCACCGGGATCGCGCTGCTGCTGAGCGCCAGCCTGCTGTGGGGCGGGTACACCCTCGGCATGCGCCGCGCCGGACTCGATCCCCTCGCGGTCGCCATGCTCGTCACGTACCCCTCGCTGCTGCTGCTGACACCGCTGCTGCTGACCGGTACGCTGCCCAGCCACCTCATGCAGGTGCCCTGGCAGGGCCTGCTGCCCTTCATCGCCGTGCAGGGCATCGGGGTCGGCGTCGTCGCGTCCCTGACCTACCCCTACGCGCTGAAACACCTGGGCACGCTGCGCTGCGCCACCGTCGGCGCCCTCGCCCCTGTCCTCGCCACCCTGCTCGCCCTGCCCCTGCTCGGCGAGCGGCCCAGCGTCGCGTCCGCTATCGGCGTCGCCATCGTTACCACCGGTGTTCTGGTCTTCAACCTCATGCCTAGCCGTAAAGGAGCTGCCCATGTTCAGTGACCTGCGCCCCCTCCCCCTCGACCCCCTCTGGGCTCTGCAGAACGCCCACCGCGACGACCCCCGCCCCCACAAACTCAACCTCGGCATCGGCATCTACCGCGACGCGCACGGCCACACGCCCGTCTTGAACGCCGTCCAGCACGCCGAACGAGCCCTCGCCGACGCGGCCCCCAGCAAGGTCTACCGGCCCCTGAGCGGCAACGCCGACCTCAACGCCGCCATGACCCGCCTGCTCCTCGGCAACCACACCCCCACGCTGGAGCGCGCCGTCACCGTGCAGACCGTCGGCGGCACCGGCGCCCTGCGCACCCTCGCCGACCTGATCGCCAGCGCGAACCCCGAAGCGACCATCTGGACGTCCAACCCCGGCTACGCCAACCACCACCCCCTCATGCGCGCCGCCGGACTCCTCACCGCCGAATACCCCTGGCAGGACGACGGCACCGGCCAAACCGACCTCCAGCCGATCCTGGGCGCCCTCGGGCACGCGCAGCCCGGCGACATCCTCCTCGTGCAGGGCTGCTGCCACAACCCCACCGGCATCGACCTCAGCCAGGAAAGCTGGCACGCCCTCGCCAGGTACTGCCACGAGCACGGCCTCATCCCCCTGATCGACATGGCCTACCAAGGCCTCGGTCAAGGCCTCACCGAGGACGCCCAGGGCCTGCGCATCATGACCCGGCACCTCGGCACCGTCCTCATCGCCGCCAGCTGCTCCAAAAACATGGGCCTCTACTGCGAACGCACCGGGACCGCCACCGTCCTCACCCCCCACCCCGCCGAGCTGCCCGACGTCCTCAGTGTCCTTGAAGGCATCGCCCGCCGCACCTACTCCATGCCCCCCGAACACGGCGCCGCCATCGCCACCAACCTCCTCAACAACCCCGCACCCTGGCACCACGAACTCACCGCCATGCGCGACCGCATCCGCACCGTCCGCGCCGCGCTCGGCGCCGCCCTGCGCGCCGCAAACGCACCCCAGGACCTCCTCAGCATCGAGCAGCACCAGGGCATGTTCAGCCTCCTGCCCCTCACGCCAGACCAGATGGACACCCTCCAACGCGACCACGCCATCTACGGTACGCGCGAAGGCCGCATCAACATCGCCGGGATTCCCGACGACGCGATCACGCGACTTGCACAGGCGCTGGTCGCGGTGTACGGGCGAGAGGTTGTCGCGCAGTAACAGGTAGAAGGTCTGCGCCTGCGGCGGGCTGCCCCACCCCCCAGCCCCCTCCCCCAGAGGGGCAGGGGGGGCTTACGTTGCACTGGGCAGGTATTTCGCTGAGGTGGTCAGCGGGCATGCGGCGGGGACGGCCACAGATGGGGCTGCATGCCTCCGATTACGCCGCGTTCGCCCCGCGCGCCCCGCGCGCTGCGCGCACGACGGGCTCGGCTGCTCCGACGCTGGGTTGGCCCCACAACCTGGTGCGTGCGGGAAGGTTCTACTTTTTCTTGCTTTCGCACCAGCCGTCTTTTCAAAGTCGATCAGCGGCGCTAAACGTTCCGCGCATCACCTGACCGCAGACGGCCACCGGCCGTCGTGCGCGCAGCGCGCGGGCCTGCGAGGGGAGCGGAGGATGGCGTCGAAGCCGGACACGTCACCGCCCAACACACCTACGCCCCGCCAGTAAAAACTCTTGCCCAGTGCCAACGTCAGCTCCCCCTGCCCCTCTGGGGTAGGGGGTTGGGGGGTGGGGCAGCCCGCCGCCAGGCGCCCCCTTACCGAGCCTTGAAGCCGTCCGCCGCGAGCCGCACACCTACCGCCCCGCCAGCCCGGCGTAGTACGCGATCACTCCGTCCGCGATGGCTTGCGCGATGCGCCGTTGCCCGGCTGGGCTGTTGAGGATGCGGAGGTTGCCGGGGTCGGTGAGGTAGGCAGTTTCGATGAGGAGGCTGGGTTGGGTGGTGGGGCGGGTGAGGGCGAGGTCCGCGTCGGGTTTGAGGCCAGTGCCGGGGCCGAGGTCGGGGAGTTGGGTGCGGATGGCGGTGAGGATGGCCTGCGCGGGTCCTTTGGCTTGTTGGTGGGTGTAGTAGATCTCGGGGCCGCGGGTGCCGCGGGGGTCGCGGCCGTCGGGGAGGGCGTTGGCGTGGATACTGATGAGGAGGTCGCTGCCGCTCTGCTCGGCGATGAGGCCGCGGTCGTAGAGGCCGAGGGTGGTGTCGGTGTTGCGGGTGAGGGTGATGGTGGCGCCCTGGGCTTCGAGGAGCTGGGCGGTGAGGAGGGTGATGGGGAGGGTGAGGTTTTTTTCGGGGGTGCCGAGGCTGCCGGCGCCGCCGTTCTGGGTGCCGCCGTGGCCGGCGTCGAGGGTGATGGTTCGGCCCTGGAGGGGTCTTGTGGGGTTGAGTGTGGGGGGGTGGCGGGTGGTGAGGGTGAGGCCGTCACGGTCGTGGTCGGCGGTGAAGCCCCAGAGGGGGTGGGTGAGGGTGAGGTCGAGCTGGGTGACGCCGGGGGTGGGGGTACTCAGGTCAAGGCGGGTGAGGCGGGGGTCGTTCTGCTCGGGTGGGGTGAGGGGTTGGGTGGGGGTGGCGTAGAGGGTGAGGCGCAGGGTGCGCTCGCCGGTCTGGGTGAGTGTGAAGGGGGGCTGGGCGGCCCCGAGGGGCAGGTGGAGGGTCAGCTGGTCGGGGTTGCCGTCCACGGTGATGGGCCCGCCGTCGGGGGCGGGTGGGGGCGTGAAGCCTGATGGCGTGGTCTGATTGGCGGTGATGAGGGCGCTGGTGCCGGGGGCGAGGCGGACGCGCAGGTCGTTGCCGACGCGGCCGACGGCGCGGTACGTGGTGCCGTCGCGGGGGTAGAGCAGGGGCGCGCCCTGGGTGGTGGTGAGGCGGGTGCTGCTGGCGTTCAGGCCGGGGCCGGGAACGGTGCCGGGTGGGGTGGTGATGGTGCGGGCGGTGCCGGGGGTGCTGGTGACGCGGCCCTGGGCGGTGGCGGTGGTGGTGCGGCCGTCGCGTCCGGTGAGGGTGACGGTGATGGGGGCGCTGCTGAGGCGGGCGGTGGGGGGCACGTCGAGGGCGCCGGTGTACGTGCCGGCGGGGCCTTCGCGTAGGGGTTGGGCGGGCAGTGCGGTGATGCGGGCGCTGGCGCGTGCGCCGGGGCTGCCCTGGAATCGGACGGGAATCTGCCGTTCCTGGGGGGTGTCGCCAGCCGCGTCCCACAGTTCGGTGGGCTGGGTGGGGGCGAGGCTGTCGCGGTTGATGGTGGTGGGCGTGGCGGGCAGGGCGCGGGGGACGGTGCGGGTGACGCGCAGGATGCGGGTGGCGCTGCGGGCGGGCTGGCCGGGGCGGGCGGGGGTGCGGGCGATCAGGCGCAGGTCGTTCACGCCGGGCTTGAGCGGAAACCAGCTGATGTACAGCCCATCGGGGCCGGTAGGGACGGGGGTGCCACTGACGGTGAGGGTCGCGCCGGGCGTAACCATGCCTTCCAGGATCACGTGGTCGAAGGCCACGCGGTAGTCGGCGGGCGGGTAGGCGACCAGGATGTTCGGGGTGCCGGGGGCGCTGGGGGTGGCGGCGGGGGCGGCGCCGAGGGTCAGCAGAGCGGCGCTGAGGAGCGAGACCGGCAGCGCGGTGGGCAGGGCGGGGCGGCGCATGTCTGGGGATAGCACGCGCGCCGTGGGGGCGGGTGTGGAGGGTGCGCGGCGCGTGGTGGGCGTGCGGGCTTAAGCTGTGGGGACATGACAGGCCGGTTACTCCAGGCGTACGAGGACGGGTGCGAGACCTTTGAGGGCTTGCGGGACGCGGCGGTGGCGCACGTCACGCGGCTGATCGCCGGGGCGGGCCTGAACATTCATCACGTGACGGGCCGCGTGAAGAAACGCGCGAGTCTGGAGGACAAGCTGCGCCGCAAGCCGGGCCGGTACGGGTCGCTGGCGGACGTGACGGATCTGGTGGCGGTGCGCGTGATCACGTACTTCGAGTCGGACGTGAGTGTGGTGTCGCGCCTGCTGGAGGAGCATCACGCGATTGACTGGGAGAACTCGATTGACAAGAGCAAGATGCACGACCCGGACCGGTTCGGGTACATGGGCGTGCATTACGTGGTGCAGGTCACGCCGGACTCGCCGGACCTGTCGGGGTTTGCGGGCCTGAAGTTCGAGGTGCAGATCCGCTCGATCCTCCAGCACGCGTGGGCGGAGATCGAGCATGACCTGGGGTACAAGAACCGCGAGGCGATTCCGCGGGAGGTGCAGCGCCGTTTCTACCGGCTGGCGGGGCTGCTGGAAATGGCGGACGAGGAATTCATGACGCTGCACCGCCTGTCGCAGCAGTACACGGCGACGCTGCCCACGCGGGTGCAGGAGGCGCCGGACGCGGTGTTCATTGACGCGCCCAGCATGAAGCACCTGCTGGACGTGCCGCCCGTGCGGGACCTGGATCAGCAGGTGGCGGGGGCGCTGAACGTGCTGCTCCTGACGGACTGGCCGGACCCGGAGCGGCCGCAGCGGCTGGCGAGCCTGCTGCATTACGTGGGCGTGCACTCGGTGGGGGCGTTGCAGAAGGAGTTGCGGCGGCATGAGGCGGAGGTGGTGCGCTTCGCGTCGCTGCTGCTGCCGCGCCTGCGTGAGGCGTGGACGCCGGCGGGCGGGGCGCGGCCGGGCACGAGCGTGGTGCATTACGCGCTGCTGCGCGCGTGCGCGAATCCGCTGCTGGACCCGCATGAGATTGTCAGCATGCTGGACATGCGCGGCGTCCTGAGTGGTGAGCAGCTGGTGGCGGCGGTGCGGGAGGCGTACACGCAGGCGACGTCCGGCACGGACCGGCAGGTGGGCTGACATTCGCCTGACGGGACCCGCGCACCCTGACCTTGACGGGATCACCAGCGTGGAGGCCGTCCTGGCCGACCCCAAGGGCGTATCCCGTCAGGGAGTGGCCATGAATGAAGCCCGCATGGACGGTCAGCCCAGCGTCAACCCGAACCTCCCGGCCCTGCCCCAGCTGTGGGATGACCTGCGCACGTACGCCCTGCCGGACGGACTGCTGACCCGCCTGGGCCGCGAGCAGCGCTGGACGCCCGCCTTCACGCAGCGCGCCGCGCAGGAGTACCGCCGCTTCCTGCTGCTGTCCACGCTGGGCGCGCCGGTCACGCCCTCGGCGGTGGTGGATGAGGTCTGGCACCTGCACCTGCTGTTCACCCGCGATTACTGGGCGTGCCTGACGCCTCTGCTGCCCGCGCCGCTGCACCACGAGCCGGGCAGTGGACAGCCGGGTGAGGGGGGCCGGTTCCGCGCGCAGTACGAGGCGACGCTGGACGCCTACGCGCGCACGTTCGGGGAGCGCCCGCCGGCGGACATCTGGCCAGACCCGCGGCGCACGCCGCGCCGCCACAGGCACGTGCAGGGCAGCGCGCGCCGTTCGGGCCTGTGGCTGGCGTTGGGGGCCGCGCTGATCGCGGGCCTGACGTTCGCCTGGAGTCATTACGCGCTGCTGGTGGCCTTCGTGGTGGGGCTGACGGTGCTGTTCGTCAGCTGGCTGTCCGGGTTGCCCAGCCGTCCGGCGCGGCGCGGTGAGGGCACCTCGGACGGGTGGTTCCCGCTGTACGTCTCCTCGGAGTCCACCTCGGGCACGTCCGGCAGTTGTGACCCTGCGGGCTCGTCCGGCAGTGACAGCAGCTGCTCGGACGGGGGCGGCAGCAGCTGCGGGTCGAGCTGCGGCGGCGGGTGCAGCAGCTGAGCGTGTCCGCTGGGGCGCGGGGGCCTCGGCCAGTCGGCGGATGCCGCGCGGGGCCGCTCCCGGGTACGGTGGCGTATGCGAGTCGAGATTCCCGGTCTGCACACAGGGCCCACGGACACGGACCTGGCTCGGCTGTCCCGCCACGAGCTGGTCGTGCAGCACGGGGCCGCGGAGGATGAGTTGAGCGCAGCGCGGCTGGGCCTGACGGCCGAGCAGTTCCGGGCGTTTCAGGCGTCCCTCGCGGCCCTGCGGCGTTAGAGGTCACGGGCGCGCAGCTGGCTGAACACGTCTTTCAGGAGTCGGGCGGCCTCGTGGGCGCGGAGACCGGGCGTGACCTGCGGCGCGTGCCCCCAGTGCGCGGCCAGCAGGTCGGTGACGCCGCCCAGCGCGCCCGCCTTGGGGTTCGCGGCGCCGTACGCGATGTGCCCAATGCGGGCTTCGAGGGCCGCGCCGAGGCACATGGGGCAGGGTTCCAGCGTGACGACCAGCGTGCAGTGGGTCAGGTACGGCGTGCCCAGGGTGCGGGCGGCGTCCCGGAGCGCCTGGAGTTCGGCGTGGCGGGTCATGTCGCCGTGCTCGCGGCTGGTGTTGCGGCCCCGCCCGATCACCTGACCGTCCGGGCCGAGGACGACCGCGCCCACCGGGACTTCCTGCGCAGCGGCGGCCTGCTGCGCCTGTGCAAGGGCCTCACCCATGGCGGCGTGCAGTGGGTCGGGCGGCTGGGCGGCATGCTCGCGCGCGCCAGCGGCCCAGATGCGCGGCTGGAGGCCGATCCACTGCACGCCCGCGTCACTGACGAGCAGCGGCACGTGGTCGCGGTCGGCGCGGGGCACGTGCCGGTCGGTGAACACGTCACTGAGTTTGCGGGTGCCGCCGGGCAGGTGAATGCGGTCACCGGATTGCCGGGTGCGCCGCGTCCAGCCTTCCGGCAGAGGAAAATCAGGCTCGGCGTACGTGTGGGGCGTCAGGTGCAGCTGCCCGCCAGTCACGGTGACGGGGTGCGCGCCGGGCAGGTCAACGTGGGTGGTGCGGCCTTCCCTCAGGGCGCCGGACAGCGTGTCGAGGTGCGTGGCATGCGCGTCCAGGCCCGCATTCTGCAGTTGGGCGCGCAGCCAGCGGCGCAGCACGGCACCCGGCACGGCGCGCAGCGGGGCGTGCGCCGTGACCCGCCGCGCCTGGGCGGTCAGGGCGTCGTCGTCCTGCGCCTGCCAGCGGGCCACGCGGGCCAGGGTGGCTTCCAGCGCGGGGTAGCGGGCGGTCAGGACGGGCATGACCTCGCGGCGCAGCCACGCGCGGGTGTAGGCGGGATCGTGGTTGGTGGGGTCCTCACGCCAGTCCTGGCCCTGCGCGTGCAGGAACGCTTCCAGGTCGGCGCGGGGCACGTCCAGCCAGGGCCGCCTCACCCGCCCGCGCTCGGCGGGCATGCCGTACAGGACGGCCTCGCCGCGCAGCAGGGCGGTCAGGACCGTCTCGGCCTGATCGCGGAGGGTGTGGGCGGTCAGGATGACGGGCGCGCCGTGCGCTTTCGCGGTGCGGGCCAGGAAGTCGTAGCGCAGGCGGCGGGCGGCGTCCTCGACGTTCCAGCCGCGCCGCGTGGCGACCGCGCCCACGTCCACGCGCGAGTGGGCGAAGGGCACGTTCAGCCGCGCGGCCAGGGCCGCCACCCACGCGGCGTCCGCGGCAGAATCGGGCCGCAGGGCGTGATCCAGGTGCGCCGCGACCGGCCGCGCCCCGGCCTGGATCAGCGCCAGCAGCAGCGCCACGCTGTCCGCGCCGCCGGAGACGCCCGTCACCACGACCTGACCCGCGTAGGGACGCAGGGGGCGCAGCAGGGACTCGGCGGGGTCGGGCACGGGCGCATTCTACGGGCCGCCCGTAGAATCGGGCGCATGAGTGTCACGCCCGGACAGGCCTCCCCTGACTTCACGCGCCGCAGTGATGACGGCCGCACCGTCAGCCTCGCGCAGCTGCGGGGCCGCTGGGTGGTCCTGTACTTCTACCCGCGCGCCAGCAGCGCCGGGTGCAGTATTGAAGCGCAGCGGTTCGAGGCGGCCCTGCCGGAATTTGAGCGGCTGGGCGCGCAGGTGATCGGCGTGAGCACCGACACGGAGGCGCGGCAGGCGGCCTTCCGGGACCGCTGCACCCTGAGTTACCCCCTGCTGTCTGATGGGGATCACAGCCTGAGCCGAGCGTATGGCGTGCTGGGCACGCTGGGCGGTCTGCTGAACATGGCGTCCCGCGTGACGTTCCTGATTGATCCGGACGGCGCGGTGGCGTGGGTGCACCGCAGCGGCAACCCGCTGACGCACGTGAGCAGCACCCTGGCCGAGCTAGAGCGGCGCGCGGCGTCTGCGGCCGGACGGACGGGTCCAGCCGTGCAGGACGCGGCGGACCGCGCGGGCCACTGACCGGGCGCCCGCTGCGACTGGACACCCGGCGGGGTCCGTCAGGTGCGGGTCACCCGGTTGGCTTACGCTGGTCTTATGAAGCGTGGCGTATCGGGTGTAACGGGGTTGATGCTGGCGGGGCTGCTGAGCGGGTGCGTGCCCTCGCCGCTCAGGGCGCAGCCGGGCGCGCAGCTGCGTCTGTCGGTCACGCCCGGATCGCAGGCGGTCGCGCCCGTCACGGGTGAGGACGCGCTGTACCGCGCGCCCGGCCCGGGCAGCCTGCGCCTGAGCACGGACCGCGTGGCGTTCGTGACGTCAGTGGTGCTCCCCGAGACGGGCGGGGCGCTGGTCCTGCCAACCGTGCAGACCCGCCCGGGCGAGGTGGTGTCGGCGCCCCTGCCCGCCACGCAGGGGTTCACGCAGGTGTTCACGGTCGCCAGCCTGCAGCCCATGCCGCTGGACGCGGCGGCGGGCGCCCGCAGCGTGTCGGACGTGTCACGCGCGGTGGAGTCCGCAGCGCGCGCCCTGCCCGCCGGGGCATACACGGTGGGCACAACCGTGTACCGCGTGGTGCGGTTCGGGACGCTGGACGTCACCTCGAATCTCCCGGACGCGCTGGTGCGCGTGAACGGCCGGGCGGTCGGGACCACGCCGCTGTCCGTTCCGGACCTGCCGGAGGGGCAGGTGTCGGTGGAGGTGTCGCGCAGCGGGTACAAGACCGTGACGCAGCGCGTGAACATCGACGGGAACGCCGTGAACCGCGTCAGCGCCACGCTGCGCCCGATCACGGGGACGCTGTCGGTCCGCAGTGACGTGCTGGCGGACCTGTTCATTGACCGCCGCTTGGTGGACACGGTGCGGCCGGGCGTGGGCCTGGACCTGCCGCTGCGGCCCGGCGTGGTGACGCTGAACGTGGTGCCACGCAACCAGCAGTACGCAGCGCAGAACCTGCTGGTGCGCGTCACGGCGGACCGGGTCAGCCCGGTGATCTGCGCGGTGACGGGCGGCACGTACACCTGTAAACTGCCGTAATCCCAGTCGAAGGCCGTGAAGCGGGAGGCGGTGCGGCCTCCCCTTTTTTCGTGTTCCTGACGCGGTGGCGGGCGCGGCGGGAGTGTGGTGATACGCTCGCGGAATGACCGACGCGCCGCTCCTCACGCCCGTGCTGGGCTCCCTGCACGCCCTTCAGGTGCCCATCCCGTACCCCATGAAGTACGTGACGGTGCTGCTGGACCGCCCGGCGGGTGGGCCGGTCACCATGATTGACTGCGCGCTCGACACGCCCGAGGCGCGCGCGGCGCTGGAGGCGGGGCTCTCGGCGCTGGGTCTGCACTGGCCGGACGTGGACCGGTTGATCATCACGCATCACCACCCGGATCACTACGGGCTGGCGGGCGTGGTTGAGGAACGCAGCGGCGCGCAGGTGCAGATGCTGGACGTCGAGATCGGGCGCGGCGAACGCTACTGGCACCTGTGGGAGGAGTGGCTGCCCGGCCACCTGAAACACATGCGCGATCACGGCCTGCCGCCCGAGTCCCTGGACAGCATGGGTGCCGATAACCGCCGGGGCCGCGAGCGGGTGCACCCGGCGTCGCGTGTGCAGCCACTGCGCGAGGGCCAGCACGTCGAGCTGTCCGGCCAACCGTGGGAGGTGCTGTGGCTGCCCGGTCACGCGGACGGGCACCTGGGCCTCTGGAATGAAGCCGAGGGGACCCTGATCGCCGGGGACGCGATCCTGCCGCGCATCAGCCCGAACGTGGGCCTGTACGCCTACACCCGCCCCGACCCGCTGGGTGACTACCTGCAGACCCTGGGGAAACTGGAGGCGCTGAATCCGGCGCGGGCGGTGGTGGGCCACCACGGGCCCGTCATGACCGGTGTGCAGGCCCGCGCGCGTGAACTGCGCGACCATCACCACGAGCGGCTGGATTTCATGAAGGCCGAAGCGGCCCGCGAGCCCCGCAGCGCGTACGAGCTGTCCCTGGCGATGTTCCCGCGTGACCTGAACATCTCGGGGCGGCGGTTCGCGCTGGCTGAAACGCTCGCGCACGTGGAGCACCTGCGCCTGCTGGGGCAGCTGTACCGCACGTGGAACGAGGCGCGTGAGGTGTGGCTGTACCACGCCTGAGCCCCGGGCCGGACCGTGGACGCCGTGACCGTCCGGGGCAGGCATGGGCTCTATACTCCGGCGCATGACAGCATCCCAGTCGGAACTGCAGCGGATCATGGCGGCGCTGCAACAGAGCGGCCTGACTGTCGAGGCGGTCGAGGACGGCGCGCTGATCCAGGACGGTGAGACGCGCGTGGCGATGTTCGCCGAGGCCGATCCGCAGGGCGGGGTGATCGTGCGCCTGCACCTGGATCTGGACCTGTACGTCGAGGAGGACAGCCTGCCGGACATCCTGATGGGCATGAACCTGATGAATCAGGGTCTGGACTACGGGATGTTGAACCTCGACCCGGTCGATCCGGATGAGGACGCGGATGAGGACGCGCCCCTGACGTTCGCGGTGCTGGGCCGCAGCGTGCTGTGGCTGGCGGACCTGGGCGTGGCGGAACTGGACCGCCTGCGCGAGCACCTGCGCCGCTTCGAGCAGGAAGTCACCGAGACGGTGGAGCGCACCCTGCACGGCAGCAAGGGCCTGAGCGCGTAACCCACTGCCCGTCAGGGCTCAGCGCTGCTCTTGAAGCAGTCGGCTGCCCGGTCCCCCTGGGCGGGCAGGGTGACGGACGCCAGGGGCCGCAGGGTGGGCAGGGCGTACCGGACGGTCGTCACGTTGCGGCGGACGACCTTACCGGTATCCGTGAACCAGACCTCGTACAGAGCGGCGCACAGGACGCCGCGCTCCAGCCAGATGCGGGTCAGTCGGGCGTCTCGCCGAGCCGCGGCCGCTTCTGGACTGCCCTGCGGCACCGCCAGTCGCAGGCCACCGTTCAGGTTCCACAGGCGCAGCGTGTTCACGCCCGCTCCGATCAGGTACTGGCCGTCCGGCGTCCAGAACAGGTCGCCCACCACGCCAGCCTTTAACGTCAGCGGCCCTTGCCCGGGGCGGGCCAGGACGACTCGACACACTGCCGGGCCCATGGTGGACTCCTCGGGGCAGAGTTTCACGGCGGTCGCGGCCCCGCGCGGGGAGCGGACGGTCGCCCCGGCCCGGTAGGGCACGCCGCCCGCCGGGAGGGGCATGGACACCTGACCGCGCGTTCCGAGGGGCACCAGCACGGCGGCCGCCAGCAGAGTCAGCATCCGTCCACCCTAACGCCGCGTCCGCATGCCCGTGTGTCGGTGTGCGCAGGCATAGTCTTCCCGCCCTGTCCGGACGTACCGTAAAGATCTGAACGAACTTCAGGGTTGGCGCGGTGGGTGGTCGACGGTACGTGAGCTCTGCCCGCGTGTGGGCAGTGGAATCCACGGGGTGATGGTCATGACCAGAGGCGTGCAGGGCCGGGCGGCGCGGGCGGGCACGATGCATTTCACGATGCTCAGCCGGGGCCGGGTGTACGGGCTGTTCCGGTCGCTGGAGGACGTGCAGGCGTGCACGTCGCAGCTGCTGGCGCTGGGGTTGGGGGATCAGTCGGTGCAGCTCTTGATGGGTGAGGACGGCGTGGCCTGCCTGGACGCGGATGGGCGGCGGCATGGGCTGTGGGCGCGGCTGCTGCGCCTGATGCAGGGCGCAACGGACGAGCGCGTGCATGTCGAGCGGTACGTGGAGGCGCTGGGCTGGGGCGAGACGCTCCTGAGCGTGGACGTGTCGGATCAGCCGGGCCGCCTGCCGGAAGTGGCGCAGGCGTTCCGCGAGGCGGGGGCGCACTTCGTGAACTACTACGGGGCGTGGGTGGTCGAACCGATCTGCGCGTAGATGGCGGGGCCGCAACAGGAAGAGGGGCAGGCCAACCGCTCGGGTCAGCCTGCCCCTCTGTCCTGCCGGTTACTGGCGGTCTTGCAGTTTCACGTAGTGCGCGTCGGTGGCGCCGGTGTATACGGCGTCAGGGCGCAGCAGGCGGTTGTTGCTGGTGTACTCGATCAGGCTGGCGCACCAGCCGCTGATGCGGGCCAGGGCGAAGATGGGCGTGAAGTACTCCTTCTTGATGCCCAGGTCGCTGTACACGGTGCCGCTGTAGAAGTCCACGTTCGGGTAGATGCCCTTGCTGCCGATGCGGTCCACGACGACCTTCTCGATGGTTTCGAGGATCTGGTAGTAGTTGCTCTTGCCTTCCTTGTTGGCCACGTGCTCGGCGTAGTCGCGCAGGACGCGGCTGCGGGGGTCGAAGTACTTGTACACGCGGTGCCCGACGCCCATGATCTTCTCTTTGTTGTCGAGCTTCTTCGTGATGTAACCCTCGGCCTGGTCGGGCGTGCCGACCTCGTCGAGCATGTCCATCACGGCCTCATTCGCGCCGCCGTGCAGGGGGCCTTTCAGGGCGCCGATGGCGCTGGTGATGCAGGAGTACATGTCCGACAGGGTGCTGCCGGTGGCGATGGCGGTGAAGGTGCTGGCGTTCATGCCGTGGTCCACGTGCAGCACGAGGGCAATGTCGAACAGGCGGGTCTGCTCGGCGGTGGGTTCCTTGCCGCTGAGCATGTAGAGGTAGTTCCCGGCGTGGGTGAGGTCCATGCGGGGCGCGACGATCTCCTGGCCTTCCTGCGCGCGGTTGATGGCGGCGATGATCGTGGCGAACTGCGCGATCATGCGCGTCGCGATGGCGCGGCGGCCCTCGGCGCTGGTGTCCTCGGACTGGGGGTCCAGGAGCCCCAGGTAGGACACGGCGGTGCGCAGCGCCTGCATGGGGTGCACGCCGCGTGGCATGCCCTTGATGATCTCGGTCAGCGCCTCAGGAATGGCGCGGTTGGCTTTCAGGTCCGCGTCGAACTGCGCGAGTTCGGCGGCGGTGGGCAGCTGGCCGTTCAGGAGCGCCAGGGACAGTTCCTCAAAGGTGCTGTTTTCCGCCCATTCCTGAATCGGAATGCCCAGGTGGGTCAGGATGCCTTCGGTGCCGTTGATGAACGTGAGTTTGCTCTCGGTGAAGAGAACGCCTTCGAGTCCTTTGGCGATACTGGCGGTGTTCGTCATGATGATCGAGCATACCACCGGGCCGCTTTCCGCCGCCGCCTGATCACGTTCCCGGCGGGGTGACAAACGCGGTTGCAAAGGCGGAGTGAACGCCGCACGTCAGCACTTCACGGGACGGGCGCACCGGGCGGGCTGTCCTACAATGCCCGGCGATGACTGAGCACGCTGCCCCTGCCTCCCTGAAGCCGGACGTGACCCTGGCGCTGGACACGGCGACGCCGTGGCTGACGCTGGCGCTGGCGTGGCCGGGCGGGTCGGTGCAGGTGTCGCGTGAGGTGGGGCGCGCGCACGCGGAGCTGCTGCCGGGCGCTGTTCAGGCGCTGTTCGCGGAGGCGGGGCTGCCGCTGCGCGCGGATGCCGTGGTGATCGGCACAGGGCCCGGGTCCTACACGGGCGTGCGGGTGGGCGCGAGTTACGCGCTGGGCCTGGGGCGGGTGTGGGGCGCGCCGGTGCTGGGGGTCAGCACGCTGGAGGCGCTGGTGGGCAGGGACGGCGTGCAGGGCGTGTCGCTGGACGCCCGCAAGGGGAACGTGTACGCCGCGCGCTACGACGTGCGGGGCGGCGTGGTCCGCGCGACCCTCCTGGCGCCTACGCGCCTGCCGCTCGAAGAGTTCCAGGCGGCCCTGGACGGCGCGCCGCACCGGGCGGACGCCGCGCCGGACGGCCTCGCGCTGCTGCGGGCGGGGCTGGATCACGGCGCGCGGGACTGGGCGCTGGCGTACCTGTAAGGTCGGGACGAGGCGGGGCGCGGTCTGCGGTGGATTCCGGGGCCGCGCTGCACTGTTTCGTCTGTAACCGGCGTGTGACGCCCGGCGCATAGGGTGGGCGGGTCAGTCTCAACTCGTTCTCCCGGCGGCACGCGCCGGAACCTCTGTCGTTCCGTTGCCAGGGCGCGCCGCGCCCACTTCCCGTGAGGTCCGTCATGAATCGCGCCGCCCTGCTGTCTTTGCCGCTCCTGCTGGCTGCCTGCGCGCAGGCTCCGTCCTCTCCCCTGTCGTCCCCACTGCACGCTCAGGCGACCGGTACTACGACCACCGGCAGCGCGACGGGGGCAGGCGTGACCCGCAACTACACGCTGTACACGCCCACGGCCGGGGCGGGTGCGGCGCGGCCCCTAGTGGTCATGTTGCACGGCTGCACGCAGTCCCCGGCGGATTTCGCGGCGGGCACGCGCATGAACGACCTCGCGGACACGCAGGGGTTCTTGGTCGTGTACCCGGAGCAGCCGTCGAGCGCCAACCAGAACAAGTGCTGGAACTGGTTCGATCCGGCGCATCAGGCGCGCGGGCAGGGGGAACCGGCGGCGATCAAGGCGGTCGTGGACGCCGTGAAGGGCAAGGTGAACGTGGACGCCGCGCGGGTGTACGTGGCGGGCCTGTCGGCAGGCGCAGCCATGAGCGTGATCATGGGGGCCACGTACCCGGACGTGTTCAGCGGCATCGGCGTCGCGTCGGGACTGGAGTTCAAGGCGGCCACGAGTTCCTCGGCGGCGTTCACGGCGATGAACAGCGGCGGGCCGAACCCGGACGCGCAGGGGACGGCGGCGTACGCCGCGATGGGGACCTTCAAGCGGACGGTGCGGACCATCGTGTTCCATGGCAGCAGCGATTACACGGTGTACCCGGTGAACGGCGATCAGGTGGCGGCGCAGTGGGTGCAGACGAACGACCTCGCGGACGACGGGCAGGACAACGGCAGCCGCAGCACGGCGCAGGTGACGACGCGTTCGGGCACGGTCAGCGGAGGCCGGGCGTACAGCGTGAAGACCTTCGCGGGCGGCGTGGTCGAGCAGTGGTCGGTGACCGGCATGGGGCACGCCTGGAGTGGCGGGAGTACCGCCGGGTCGTACACGGATCCGAAAGGGCCGGACGCAAGCGCGGAGCTGTGGCGTTTCTTCAGCGCCGGGACGTCGGGTGGGGGCGGCACGGCGCCGGACACGACCGCGCCGGTCGTGAGCGTGTCGCCCGCGCCGGGCACGTACGTGGGGCCGCTGACGGTCACGCTGTCCCTGAACGAGCCGGGCACGGTGTACGCCACCACGGACGGCAGCGACCCGGCCAGTAGTGCCACGCGGGTGACGCTGGCGGGCGGCGGGAGCGTCACGCTGGTGGGCAGCGGCACGGTGCGGGCGTCCGCGGTGGACACGGCGGGGAACGCGTCGGCCCCGCAGGCGTACGCGTACACGCTGACGGCCGCGCCGGACACGGCGGTGTCGTTCAGTTCGGTGGCGGCGCAGGACGGGTACGTGGCGGCGAACACGCCGTCCGCCACGACCGGCGGGTACGTGGTGGCGTCGGGTGGGATCGGCGTGGGGGACAACGCGGACGCCCCGTGGAAGAGCGTGCTGTCGTTCGACACGTCCAGCCTGCCGGACGGCGCGACCGTGACCGGCGCGACCCTGACGGTACGCTACAGCTTCGCGCCGAACGGGAACCCCTGGGCGGGCGGCGCCACGCTGGGGGTCGACGTGCGGAGCGGCTGCCTGGGCGCCACCTGCGCGCTGGGCACGGACGACTTCGCGGCGGCCGTCACGGCGGCAGGTGTCGCCTCCTTCGCGGCCCCTGCGGGCACGGCGGCGGGCACCACCCTCAGCGCGCCGCTGAACGCCTCTGGGCTCGCGGCAATCAACCGGGCGGGCAGCACGCAGCTGCGCCTCGCCTTCACGGGCGGCACGGCGCGCAGCAACGGCCTGAGCGACTACCTCACGCTGGGCGAAGGCACGCAGGTCACGCTGAACGTCACGTACCGCTGACCTCCACGGGAAAGGGGCGCCGGTGCGGTTCAATCCGCGGCCGGCGCCCCTCTGCGTTGCCGGTTCAGTCGGCGGCGTCCCCCTGCGCGTACTGGAGGCGGTGCAGGCGGGCGTAGTAGCCGCCCTTGTCGAGCAGCTGGCGGTGGCTGCCCTGCTCGACGATGCGGCCCTTGCGCATCACGACGATGCGGTCGCAGTGTTCGATGGTGCTGAGGCGGTGGGCGATGATGATGCTGGTACGGCCGCGCATGACGCGTTCCAGCGCGGCCTGGATGCGCAGTTCGGTCTCGGTGTCCACGTTGGCGGTGGCCTCGTCAAGGACGAGCAGGATGTCCGGGTTCTGGATCAGCGCGCGGGCGAAGGCCAGCAGCTGCTTCTGCCCGGTGGACAGGGTCGCGCCGCGTTCGCGCACCTCGGTCTGGTAGCCGTGTTCGAGGCTGAGGATGTAGTCGTGTACGCCGACGTAGCGGCAGGCTTCCACGACGCGCTCGTGGGGAATCTCGGGGTTGTTCAACGTGAGGTTGCTCTCGATGGTGCCCGCGAACAGGAACACATCCTGCAGTACGACGCCCACGTGTTTGCGCAGGTCGTGCTGCTGTAGGTCGCGGACGTTCAAGCCGTCCACCTTCACCGCGCCGCGCTGCACGTCGTAGAAGCGGCTGACCAGGGCGGTGACGCTGGTCTTGCCCGCGCCGGTCGCGCCGACCAGAGCGACGCTCTCGCCGGGCTGGATGTCGAGGTCAATGCCGCGCAGGATCCAGCGGTCGTCGGTGTCGGCGGTGCTCTCGCTGACGTCCTGGTCGTACGCGAACCAGACCTGGTCGAAGGTGACGCGGCCCTGGAAGTCCGGCAGCGTCTGCGCGCCGGGCTTGTCCTGGATGGCTTCCTCGGTGTCGAGCACGCCGAAGATGCGTTCGCTGCTGGCCATGGCCGCCTGGAGGTTGTTGAACACGTCCGCGAGGTCCTGGATGGGCTGGAACAGCTGCTGCGAGAGCTGCACGAACGCGAACAGCGTCCCGACCGTGATGGCCCCGGCGACCACGCCGTCCACGCCGAGAATCTGCCGGGCGGCGAAGTACAGGATCAGCGCCACGGCGACCTGGCCGAGCACGGCCACGACGGGCATGAACAGCGAGAACCACTTGACGCTGTTCTCGTTCGCGCTCAGCAGGGCGCGGTTGCTGAGGTTGAAGTCCAGCGCGCTGCGTTTCTGCCGGCCGAACAGCTGCACGGTGAGCATGCCGGTGATGTTCTCGTTCAGTTTGCTGTTCACGATGGCCTGCTGGGTGCGGGTCACGCGGAACGAGTCGCGCAGGCGGGTCTGGAAGAAGCGGGTGGCGAGGAACAGGACCGGCAGCACCGTGAACGAGATCAGCGCCAGGCGCCAGTTCACGCTGAGCATGATCACGACGTACACGACAATGATGAAGGTGCTCTGGATCAGGCTGACCAGACCGCCGGTGATGAACTGGTTGATGGCGTCCACGTCGCTGGTCACGCGGGTGATCAGGCGCCCAACGGGGTTCTGGTCGAAGTACGCGAGGTGCAGCCGCTGGAGCTTGCCGAACACGTCGGCGCGGATGTCGCGCAGGACGTTCTGGCCCAGGTAGCCGATGGTCAGGACGAACCCGTACTGCAGCGCGAACTCCACGACCTTCAGGCCCATGTAGGCCAGGGCGGTGGTGGTCAGGCCGCTCAGGAGGGCGTCGCGGCTGGTGGCCTGCCCCTGCGCGAGGGGCGAGAGGTACGCGTCGATGGCGTGCCGCTGGATCAGCGCGAACAGCGGTGAGGCCAGTGAGATCAGCAGGGCCAGCAGCACCCCGCCGATCACGAGTGGCATGTAGGGGCGGACGTAGTTCAGGATGCGCCGCACGAGGTGGGCGTCGAAGCCCTTCTGGTAGGCGTCGGTATCGGGGCGGGTCATCGGTTCACCTTCTGGTGCTGGGTCAGGGTTTCCAGCTCGTCCGCCGCCGTTTCTGGGTCGGCCACGGGTTCGTCATCGGCGTCAAGGTCACTGGCGAGGCGCTGGAGCCGCTCCAGCTGGGCGTAATGGCCGCCCTGAGCGATCAGGTCGTCGTGGCTGCCGTGTTCGGTCAGGCGGCCGTCCTCGAGCACGATGATCTGGTCGGCGTGGCGCAGGGTGCTGACGCGGTGGGCGATCAGGATGACGGTGCGGCCCTGGCTGACCTCGCGCAGGCCGTCCACGATGCGGCGTTCAGTCTCGGTGTCCACGGCGCTCAGAGAGTCGTCGAGGATCAGGATGGCGGGTTCGCGCACGATCGCGCGGGCGATGGCGGTGCGCTGGCGCTGCCCGCCACTCAGGGTGACGCCGCGCTCGCCCAGCATGGTGTCGAAGCCCTGCGGGAAGTCCTCGACGTCGCCTAGCAGTCCCGCCAGGCGCGCGGCGTCGCGCACGCGGGCCGGGTCGGGGTTCTGGGGAATGTCGTCGGGTGGGGGCGCGCCGACCACGCTGACGCCGATGGGCACGACCGGCAGGTCGCGGGCCTCAATCCCGAAGCCGATGTTGTTGGCGATGCTGTCCCCGAACAGGAAGGGTTCCTGCGGCACCACGCTGATCGCGCCGCGCAGGGTGCTCAGCGGGATGGTGCGCAGGTCGTGCCCGTCGATGCGTACGGTACCGGTCGTGGGGTCCATGGCGCGGGTCAGCAGCTGGCCCAGCAGGGTCTTGCCGCTGCCGGTGGGGCCGGTCACGCCCAGGAACGTCCCGGCGGGCACGTTCAGGGTCACGTCGTTCAGGACGGTCGTCTGACCGTAGCGCAGCGTGACGTGGTCCAGGCTGATGTCGCCGCGCAGGGCGCGCACCCGGCTGTCGGCGCGGCCCGGCTCGTCCCGCACGAGGGGCTGGGCGTCGAAGATCTCTTTCAGGCGCAGCCAGGAGGCCAGGCCGCGCTGCGCGACGCTGGTGATCCAGCCGATCATCAGCATCGGGAAAGTCAGGCGTTCCAGGGTGCCGACGAACTGCACGAACATCCCCACCGTGAAGGTGCTGTCCGGCGCCAGGATCAGCCGCCCACCGACGAGCAGGATCAGGCCGAACGCCAGGCCCAGCAGCAGGCTCATGAAAGAGCGCAGCGGGCCGTCCACCTTGGTCAGGGCGATGTTGCGGCGCAGCAGTTCGAGGTTCATGGCGCGGTAGTCCTCGATCTCGCGGTCCTCGATGGCGTAACCCTTCACGACGCGCGCGCCGCTGAAGTTCTCCTGGGCCCGGGCGGAGATCAGCGAGTTCTGTTCCTGCGCGAGGCGGTGCCGGACGTTGATCTGCCGCGCCAGGTACGACAGGACACCCACGATGAGGGGCACGATCGCCACGACGATCAGCGCCAGCTGCCAGCTGAGGCTGAACATCACCGTGAAGGCGGAGATGAAGCCCGCGACGATGTTCACGATCTGCCACGCGCCGAAGCCCAGCATTTCGCGCACGGCGCTCAGGTCGCCGGTCAGGCGGTTCATCAGGTCGCCGGTGCGGGCGCGGTCGTAGTAGTGCTTGTCGAGGGTCTGCAGGTGCGCGAACAGGTCGCGGCGGATCTCGTACTCGGACTGCCGGGACGCCACGACGATATTGCGGCGCATGACCAGCATGAAAAAGCCCGCGGTCAGCGCGGCGGCCACGACGCCCAGGGCGTACAGCCCGGCGGTGGCAACGGTCAGGCCCGGGGTGGCGGAGTTGCCGTCCACCTGTCCGGTCAGGCCGTCGATGGTCAGGCGGATGAGGTAGTACGGGAGCAGGTTCACGGCGGTGGCGATGGCCACGGCGATGAGCCCGATCACGTACTGCCGGGTGTGCAGGCGCAGGTACGGCAGCAGGGTGCGGAAACTGTCCAAGGGTGGTGCCTCCTGGGGCGGGGGGAAGGCGGGGCTGGGGGTGGTGGTTTCAGAGGCCCGTGGAGGCCTGTGCGCAGGCGAGGATACGCCCGCAGGCGCCCACTGAAATGCGCCACATGGCGCATACCTGTTCCTGACTGAGCGAACGCTCAAGGGGACATCGGGCCGGGCGGATGGGGCGCAGAGTCGGGCGTGGCCGTGAGGTGATTGACACCCTTGGGGGGGACTGCTACTATTCACAGCCGGAAGTGAACGCGCCAAACGCCGAAACTTCCGCACTCAGAGGCCGGACATTGTTCCAGCGCTTTCCAACGGGAACGGTGCCACCCTAGCTCAACTGGTAGAGCACCCGACTTGTAATCGGAAGGTTGGGAGTTCGATTCTCCTGGGTGGCTTCACACACGATCAACCTCACCACAGGGCTGAACGTGCGCTTTGAGAAAAGCGAAACAGTGGGTACAATCCGGGTAGGTGGCCGAGTGGTTAAAGGCGACAGACTGTAAATCTGTTCACGTAAGTGTACGGCGGTTCGAATCCGCCCCTGCCCACCACGATCACGCGGGAATAGCTCAGTTGGTAGAGCGTCAGCTTCCCAAGCTGAATGTCGCGAGTTCGAGTCTCGTTTCCCGCTTTTTCACCCCAACGCTTCTGTAGCTCAGTGGTAGAGCACTCCCTTGGTAAGGGAGAGGTCGTCGGTTCAATCCCGACCAGAAGCTCCAACATGGCGCGGCCTCTTTGTGGGTCGCGCCTCTTCTCTAGGCCCCCATTCCGGACCGACCGCAGAACCTCAAGGAACCCTCTTTGCGTTCACGCGGCGGGCCTGTACACTGTCAAGGCTTGCCTGCACAGCGGGCAGTCCACTCTCAGGAGGACACACTCATGGCTAAAGGAACGTTCGAGCGCACGAAGCCCCACGTGAACGTGGGCACCATCGGTCACGTCG